>JBHHUV010000127.1:0-7570 GCA_046754005.1 Phycisphaerae bacterium
ATCACGCCAAGTTCAGCCAATCGCATAGGTTACAGTGAAAGCGGCCGTGCGGCGGGAAAACACACGCGGACGTCCTCTAACTTTGCACGTTCCAATACCTTACACGAGGCCCAACACTTAGTTAACAAATCCTTGACATCCACAACATCTTGGGGTACATCCGAATCTTCCGCTCAAGGCGAGTATCAAAACCTTCCGAAAATCATTCCGGCGAGTGGGGGTCGGAATGGCATGCCCGCCTATTCGCGAAGGACTGGCGCGGGCGCCGGTGGATGGGTTGGAAACAGATGGGGCGTCTCGATCGTGGTGACCCACCGAGACATGGCAGGCCGTGGTGAAACAATGCTGACACTTTCGAAGGATCGATTGCACACAGGCGACAGGGATGTCGCGCCTCCCTCCCGATACGATCAGTATGGCCAGACGGAGAATGGTCTCCGCGTGCTGCGCGCGCGCTACCTGGAGAAGGACGAGACCGGCCGGTGCCTGGAGACGCCGGATGATCTGTTCGATCGCGTCTCGGAGACGATCTCCGCGGTCGAGACCCGCTACGGGGCGAATGAATCCTGCCGCGGCGAGTGGAAGGCCCGGTTCAGGCGCCTGTTGAAGTCGCGCCGGTTCATGCCCAACAGCCCGACGCTGATGAATGCCGGGCGGTCGATGGGGATGCTGAGCGCGTGCTTCGTGTTGCCGGTGCCGGATTCGATCGAGGGGATCTTCGATTCGATCAAGCACACGGCGTTGATCCAGAAGGCTGGTGGAGGCACGGGTTTCGCGTTTGACGCGCTGCGCCCCACCGGCGACTTCATCCAATCCAGCGGCGGCCGAACCAGTGGGCCGATCAGCTTTTGGCGGGCCTTCAGCGAGGCGACGAGCGCAATCCAGCAGGGTGCGTTTCGCCGGGGTGCTAATATGGGGATGATGTCAATCCATCATCCCGATATCCTCAAGTTCCTGTATGCCAAGCAGGATTTGACCCAGTTCAACAACTACAACATTTCCGTGAAGGTGACCAATGCGTGGATGGACGGCTTCCTGGCCGATCCGAAGTCGCCTCATGTCATGAGCAATCCGCGAAACGATCAGAAATTCTACCTGCCGCGCGAACTGGACATTCAGAATTATACGATTCGTGACCTGATCCCCGTCAAGAAATACGACGGCAAGATGCTGATCTATTCGAAGCAGGATATCTGGGATGTCCTCGTACGACATGCCTGGCAGACCGGAGAGCCGGGCGTCGTGTTCATCGACCGCATCAACGACGAGAATCCCACTCCACACGTCGGTCGGATCGAGGCAACGAATCCCTGTGGCGAACAGCCTCTTCTGCCCTACGAGGCCTGTAACCTGGGCAGCATCAACCTCGGCCTCTTCGTCCGCGACGAATGCACTCCCGATGCGGCGATGGACTGGGACGCCCTGCGCGAGACGATCCACGAATCGGTCCGGTTTCTGGACAACGTGATCGACGCAAATAACTATCCATTGCCGCAGATCGAGGACATCTGCCACGCGAACCGCAAGATCGGCCTCGGGATCATGGGTTTCGCCGACGCCCTGTACAAGCTCGGCGTTCGATACGACACGGAAGAAGGCGTCGCCTGGGGCGAACGTTTCATGAAATTCGTGAATGACGAGGGGCACACCTGTTCAGAAAAGCTCTCTGTCGAACGGGGCAACTTCCCCAACTGGGCTAACAGCCATTGGGACACGCGCTATCATCGTCCGATGCGGAATAGTTGCGTAACGACGGTCGCCCCGACGGGCACAATCAGTATCATCGCCGACTGTTCGGGCGGCATCGAGCCGTTGTTCAGCCTCGCCTTTCATCGCAATGTGCTGAAAGGGCAGGATGAAGGCGGCGCGTCGATGATAGAAATCAACCAGACATTCGAGCAAGTCGCGCGAGTGCGCGGGTTTTACAGCGAGGGATTGATGGATCAGATCGCCATGGAAGGCACCCTCGCTCATTTTGACGAAGTGCCGGATGACGTGAAGCACGTCTTCGTGTGTGCCCACGACGTCCAGCCGGAATGGCACATCAAGATGCAGGCCGCCTTCCAGAAGCATTGCGATTCGTCGATCAGCAAGACGATCAATTTCCCATACAATGCCGAATTGACGGATGTAGATGCCATCTATCGCATGGCCTACGAACTGCGATGCAAAGGTGTCACCGTCTATCGAGATGGATGTCGATCCAGTCAGCCGATGGCCCTGTCTGGCTCGGAAAGCAAACATCGGAAAATGACGGATCGAGCCGGCGACTGCAAACCGGCTTCGGATCGTATCACATTGGCATCCGAGCTTGAGCCCAAGGCCAATACGGAGAAAAATCTGTTCGGTGAGCGGATCACCCGGGTGAAACGACGAGATGTGGTTCTTGAACCCAGGGAGGTGCCTCCCATCACCAGCGGAATCCGGCTTCGCCAGCAAACGCCGTTTGGAAACATGCACGTCCAGATCACGGTCGACCCCCACAGCGAACGCGAGGTGGAGGTCTTTGCCCAGCTTGGCAAGGGGGGCGATTTGGCCACCAGCGATCTGGAGGCTATTTGCCGAATGATCAGCCTATGGCTTCGCGCCGGCGGAAACCTTGTTCATGTCATCAAACAGCTTTCCGGCATCGGCTCGTCCCTGCAGATTCCCACACGCCATGGGCGGATCATGTCCCTCGGAGACGGTCTCGCCAAGGCCCTGAAGCGGTACACCCGGGCCAAGGAGCGTCACGGGCTTAAAGCTCTGTTGTTAGGTGAAATCGATCCAGCCGAGATCGAAAACGAACACCCCTCAGGGGGTTCCAATGGAAACGGAGGCAATGGAAACAACGGAGGAAGCCATAAAGGGGGGCAAGGAAATGGCGGTTCCAGCGTTGGTAAAACGATTGACCACGCTGATCACTTGAAAGATTTCACAATTTCTCGATTGTCTCCGCGGCATTCCTACCGGTTAAAATGCCCTGACTGCAACGGTGATCTGGATATGGGAGAGGGTTGCACCAAGTGTCATAGCTGCGGCTTTTCGCACTGTTAGGCTCTGGAGGGGGCCTCGGTCGTTCTCATGATCGACTCGCGTATTGGCCGATAGCATACACAGAGAGGTGCATATATTCATCGGAGGTGTTAAAGTCCGACGATGTCATTTAGGAGCTGATGGAAGCACGGCTTCTTTCCCCTCCGGAAAGCGTCAGGAATCCCCTAGTGGGTCCCGACGCTTTCTTTTTTTGGATGGACGATCCCATCGATCCGACCGACGGGTAGAATGGCATCGCGAGTATGACGCTCAAGACGTCACAAGGTGTTTCGAATAACCCTCTCGCCAACGTGGGTTGCCTCCTGTTGGCGGCAGCAATCGTGCTCGGCGGCGTTGCATTGGAACTGCCGCACTACCGGTCGGTCTTTGCCCCAGCCCGGCAACACGATGCCGATGCGAATATCGCCGACCGTCCCGCAGGCCTGCCTAGCAATAGTGCCTACCTTCCGCACGTTTTTTTTCCAGATCCGGATGACTATCTGCGTACCTATCGCGCGAAAAAAATCGTCGCGGGCGAATCGGTTCGCATCCGGCACATGGCCGACCTGAATTATCCCGAAGGCGTTGAGCTGCACTGGACGGCGCCGATGGATATCCTTCTCGCTGGGGCCGGAATCCTCACGGCCACCCTCACGACGCATCCCGATCCGGTTGGCGTCGCCTCCGCGTGGATGCCCGTCGTGCTCGGGGTGTTCTATCTCGCCTGTATGATTGCCTGGCTGCGACGCGGGTTCGGATGGGGACCGGCCCTGCTCGCCGGTCTCTTGATCATCCTCTCACCCGCCTGCCATCGGGTATTTCAGTTGGGGCACGCCGATCATCACGCCCTTCTGGAACTTCTGTACGTCGTGGCCATCGGCGCCTGGAGTGTTCGCGTCCGTGAGGATGGAACCCCCGGTGCCTCCACGCGATCGGCAGCCGCCATCAGCGGCCTCGCAATCGGCCTTGCCATCTGGACGGCCACTTTTTCACTGTTGATTTGGAGTGTAATCCTGATGGGGATTCACATAACCGGCCGACGTGCCGATGACGCCACGCGACCGGCAATCCTTTCCGCCCATCGAGTCTGGTGTACGACCGTCGCCGTAGTCGTTGCGGCTGGATATGTCTTCGAGAATTGGCCCGATCTTGGCTCGGTTGCCATCGACAAGATCAGCACTCTGCACCTTTCCGTAGTGTTGATCGCATGGCTTGTTCCCATCGGAGGCACAACGCGAACCGCCCTATCGTCACACTCGGATGATTCTTCCACGCAAACCGATGCAGTCACGATTGTTCAGAAAGAGCAATGGCGTGTTACGCGAAAGGTTGCGTTACTCGTCGCCATCGCGGCCACGGTTATATGGTTCGCGGCTCAGCAGGATCGCGTTCTGGAGCCTGTACGGAGTCCGGAACTGGCGCTCTGGCACGCGTTGAACGCCGAATTGCAACCGCTCGTCGCCCATGCAGGAAGGCAATGGTCTCTCACACCGCTGCACAATCGGCTCGGGTTTCTGCCCTACGCCCTGCCGATCGCCTTGCCTCTCTTTCTGCTCTCGATGCGTGTACCGACTGTGATCAAAGTCGTCCTCGGGTTGCTGGCGACGATCTTGACCACGCTTTGCCTTCGTTACCTGCGTTTCACAGATCATTTCAACCTCGCCGTGGTTCCCGTCGTCGTCATCGGCGTGGGAGAAGGGGTTGATCGCGTCTTATTTCGAGCACGATCGTACAAGCCGAAGGCGCGATTCGCGACGTCGGCCATTATCCTTCTCCTCCTGGTCCTTCCCTACAAGGGATGGTTGGCTAATCTATCCATCCAGATCGATTCCCCGCCGCCGATTCAATTGCAAAGGACGGACTTCGTCGCGCTGGCGATTCGGGCGTATGAGCGAACCCACGTTCACTCGCCTGACACTCGCCGCGCCATCCTCTGCGAGGAGGGCGAGGGGCCGATGCTGTTGTATGAGACGCATCTGCCGGTCGTGGCCGCGCCCTATCATCGCGCCATCGGTGGGATCGTGGAGGCGGCGAAGTTCTTCTCACAGGGCGATCCGCGCGCGGCCCGTGATCAATTGGATCGACTCGGTATTCGCTACGTCGTGATGCCGTTTCGAGCACACGAACAGTTGATGAACTTCGAACGGATCGCGTTCGGCAAGTTGCAATCATTCGATCCGCCGAAACAGTGGCTGAATCCGAACGGGAAGTTGCTGCAGGAATTGCAATATCGTCCGGAGTTTACCTCTACGATGGCCTATCGGCTCTGGGCCTACCCGCAATCACCCTGTATCGAGGGCCTGGAACTGATCCGAGGGATCACGGACGATCCCCGCCGCCCCGAGGCCGAGAATGGGTTATTGTATGTGGTACACGACCTTCTGCCGGCCGGATAGAATGTCCCCTGATGTCGACACCGGAAGAAGAAATCCAATCCCTCCGCAAGCAGATCAACGAACACGATCGACTTTATTACACCGAGGGTAAGCCGGTCATCTCCGATCGGGAATACGATCGGCTGTTCGATCGGCTTCGCTCGCTGGAAACGGCCTATCCGGAACTCGTGACGCCGGACTCGCCGACGCAGCGGGTTGGCGAGCAACCGATCGAGGGATTCGAGCACGTCACCCACACCGTGCCGATGCTGTCCATCGACAACACTTACAACGCCGACGCGCTGCGCGATTTCGACGGTCGCGTCGCCCGCGGGCTGGACAGTGCCGATTATGAATATATCGTCGACCCCAAGATAGACGGTGTTTCCGGTTCGTTGCGTTACGAAAACGGTCGGCTGGTACTCGGGGCGACGCGGGGGGATGGCAAGACCGGCGACGACATTACCTCGAACATCCGCACGATTCGATCGATTCCGCTGGTGTTGCAAGGCAAGGGGTTGCCGCCTGTTCTGGAGGTGCGGGGGGAGGTCTACTGGCCTCGACCCACATTTGAGGCCCACAACGCCCGGCGATCCGCAGACGGGCTGGAGCCGTTCAAGAATCCGCGAAATGCCACGACCGGTACGCTGAAATCGCTGGACGCGAGGGTGATCGCCGATCGAGGCCTGGCATTCATCGCCCACGGTGCGGGCGAGATCGTCGGCGTTCGTTTTGAAACGGCTGTTGATTTCTTCGCCGCCATTCGGAAATGGGGCATCCCGACCAGCCCGCACGCGCGACTCTGCAAGGACATCGAGGATGTCATCGCCTTCGTCGAGGAGTGGGATGATCGACGCCGGGCATTGGACTACGAAACCGACGGGCTGGTGGTGAAGGTGAACGCGCTTGCCCAGCGGGAGACGCTCGGCGCCACGAGTCGCTATCCGCGCTGGGCCATCGCCTACAAGTATGCCGCCGAGCAGGCCGAAAGTGTGCTCAGATCCGTTGATTTCCAGGTCGGGAAGCTGGGGACGATCACGCCCCGGGCGGTCATGGAGCCGGTGGAGTTGTCCGGCACCACGGTCCGCCACGCCAGCCTGCACAATTTCGATCAAGTCGAGCGGTTGGGCGTCGGAATCGGCGATACCGTCGTGTTGGAAAAGGCGGGTGAGATCATCCCGCAGGTGGTGCGTGTTGTGGAAGAAAATCGCCCTGGGGACTGGGAACCAATCGATCCACCGAAAGAATGCCCGGTCTGCAAGGGTGACGTGGTCAAAGATGAAGGCGGTGTTGCACTGCGGTGCATTAATCCATCGTGCGATGCCCAGATCAAGGAGCGGCTCAAGTACTTTTGCGGACGCGATCAGATGGACATCGAGGGCGCGGGGGAGGTAGTTGTTGAAAAACTTGTGGACAACGGATTTGTGCATAGTTTCGGGGACTTATATCATTTACACCACAGGCGAAGTGAATTAGTCGCTATGAAAGTAGCTGATAAAGAGTTAGGAGAGATAAAGGCTGGTATCTTAGTTTCAGGGATTGAACGCAGTAAAAGCCAACCTCTGAAGGTTATAATGAAAGATCTTAGGATTCCAAACTTAACCAGTAAGGAGATTGATCAACTTCACAAACACTTCGTTTCAATAGAAAAGCTTACGAACGCGACTGCTGACGAGATTGGCGAGGTAGATGGAATAGGGATAATAATCGGTAGGGCGATATACGAATTCATTCATCAGAGCAAACCTGTCGAGATCAAGAATCGTTTGATAGGATTTGCGAAGCGAAACAGCTATATTGAACAGGCAGGACCAGTTCTTATTAATAAACTCGTTGATGAGGGTTTATTGGCCGATTTTGCGGCATTCTGGGAACTCCCAAAGCAACGCAAACGGCTCATTCAACTCAAATTCACTGATACACTTGGACCGAAGAACTCCGAAAATCTGCTCAATGGAATCCAGAAAAGCAAGAACCAACCTCTCGCACGAGTCATTGCATCATTAAATATTCGTCATGTTGGCATTTCGACAGCGGAATTGCTCGCCGTCCACTTTGGTGAAATGATGAAGATTGCGGAAGCATCAATGGCTGCCTTGCAGGAGGTGGATGGCATCGGACCTGAAATGGCTAATTCTATCTTTACATTCTTCCACAGCGATGCCGGCTGTCTAGCATGG
>JBHHUV010000128.1:0-7533 GCA_046754005.1 Phycisphaerae bacterium
CCGGCCTTCGAATCGATGAAGCTTTCCTTGGCCTTGGCGCCCTCGTAGCTGGTCGCCCGAGCGCCCCAGTCCCAGTTTTCATTGATGAGGCCGTAGCCTTTCGACAAAGCCGCGGGCCAGGAAAGCAGTTCGCCCTCCGCTCCATATGCGAATCTCTGTCGTTCCGGATCGGCCTGGTTCACGCCGACCTCGTCGGTGACCAGGGGGAAGCGCCCGTAGTCTGCCATGAAGTTGGTAGTCTCCTGACCGATACTCCGCATGTTGGCAAGGCACTTGACCATTTTTCCTTTCTCACGCGCGCTCGACAGGGCCGGAAGGAGTACGGCCAGCAACAGCGCGATGATGGATATCACAATCAACAGTTCGAGCAAGGTGAATCCTCGATCAACCGGCGCTCGTAGGCGCCGTTGGCTCCCGCACCTTCCTGTGTGGCGTGCGTTACCTGTCATGACTGAACCTGGTTTCCTCGTCGCAATTTCTGCTCATGGTCAACGGCACTCGCCACTCCGCCATTCGGGTTCCCATTCGATTCCGGATAATGGGGTGGTCCCGTGGAATGATTGACCTCGAAAAAGGATGGAACCGTTTTCTGGAGATGCTGGCCGTTGGTTTGGGTTAACTTGCGAGTCAGCCAGTGGGCGGCCTCGAAGCCGAGCACACCTGCATCCTGGCAGACAGCGGTCAGGGTAGGATGCACCCCGTATCGCATGTCCGTGTCGTCGAATCCGACGATGGAGAGGTCGTCCGGGATGATCAACCCCAGTTCGTGGGCCCGCTTGACGGCCCCGACACTCAGCAACGGATCTGCGAAATAGACAGCGGTAGGTCGATCGGCGAGGCTCATGATCATATTGATGATGGTGGCCCCGCCCGCCAGCGTGAACGGGTGCTTGAAGACGAGATTCTCATCATAAGGCAGGCCGTTGTCGGCCAGGGCCCGTTTGTAGCCCTCGAAACGGTCCAGATGGTCTCGGTCGGGGACGTTGTGCATCCCGAACGCGATACGGCGGTGCCCGAGGCTGATCAGGTATCCCACCGCTCGGACGCTGTCAGGTTGCGAATCGCAGTCGATGGAGTTGATGTCGGGGGAATCAAATCGTTCGCTGATGACGACGTGCGGAAAACCCTCGGCGGCAATGGTGCGGCAGACATAGCGGGACTCCGCCATGGTTCGAAGGATGACGCCGCGGACGCCCTTACGCATGAAAAACTGGGTGTAGGTTTCGTTGCGAGCCTTGTCCCGAGTCATGTCGAGTACGACGAGGTCGAAGCGACACTCGGCTAGCCCCCTGAAGACGCCTTCGAGAACGGCGGTGTCGAAGGGATGGGCCAGAGTGATTTCCTGTGTGTAGGCGAAACCAAGGTTGGTCACGCTCCGGCGACCGACGGTTGGTACATACCCGGCGCGGTTCGCGACCGATAAGATGCGTTCGCGTGTCCCCGGGCTGACGGACGGATCGTTGTTGAGCGCGCGGGAAACGGTCGTGATGGAAACGCCCGCCCCTTCCGCGATTTGCCTGACTGACGCCATTGCCACACCTTGTCCCGATTATGAAAGGGACTAATGGATGGTGTTCCAGAAACTGTTTCACCCCATAATCTACCTGATTTGATGATGGGAGGTCAATAGTTTTCGATGGGATCGGAAAGATTTTTTATGGTGGACGGTTTGTCCATGAGAATCCGCGGATCTTGCGACATTAACCTTTGTATTTGCTGTAAGTTATAAGTTGTGTGGCCGAGCGACCGGTCACAAGATTGAATCCAATTCACGCCTGAGGAGCCGGTCGGACAGGTTGAGCCTGCCGGATTCGGATCGATTGTCGTGGCTGTCAGCCAACGTGTCGCCGGTGATCCGGGAGCGTCTTCGAACACACCCTTACTGACTTGGGCTGTTCGCCGCACCGGAGGATGTGCCGAGCGAGGACTTCCAATGATGAACGAGTGTGGAAATGCCCCAAAGCGCGCCGATGGCGTAACAGACGAGCGCACCGTAGAGCCAGTAGCGATAGACGCCCGACGGGTCGCTGTCGGCCATCAGCCAGAGCTGATGAAGTGCCAGCCCGATCGAGAAGAAGTAATAGAGAAAAAATATGATGATGAAACAGGCGAAAAAATGTTTCTCCATCAGTCTCAATTCACCCCTGGATTCGAGCCACGCCTCCCAGCCGTCGGATTTGCCCAGGGCGGGTTCGATCTCCTCGCGGATGTAACGCCCCGCACGCATCATCGCGTTCTGTTCCGCCATGAATAACAGAATGACCACCAGCACGAAGTAGGGCAGGATCAGCCAGACCAGTGATCCCTTGTCTGCGGCGAAATAGGTCAGCATCGGAACGCCCAATAACCCGATGATCGCCGTCCAGTAGATCCGTGCCTGTCTGGACTGAATTTCTCTACGAAGGGACAAAAATTGTTCTCGTAAGAATTCATTCTGATCCATCTTGGGTCTCCCATACCGCACACGATGCCATGATCCGGATCATGCTGAGGCATCCATTATGATCGAATTCCTTTTTTTTGCAAAGAATTGCCGAAATCATGCGCGCTCCCGGCGGAGCGCATCCACCGGTTCCAGGATCATGCGGCCAGATTGCTACCCCCTGTTTCCCCTTTTTTCATCCCTGTAGGTATGATGAAACTGTTTCATCCGGCGTTCATATCCCCGGTCGCTATCCTGTGAATCCCGAGATTCGATCGATACGGCTGGATCAGTGTGAACACTCCATTCATCGCCGTCGCGCGGCGAATCACACACCTCATTGCCGTATGAACCGGCTCCGATCGGCTACGACCGGTGTCGTGTCATTGCAAAGTCGTTCGAATAACACTAGCCTGATTGGATCTTTGTCGGCAACCGGCTGCGCGACTCGTGCCGCCGTATCCTGAATCTACACCGGTATTCTGCACCCGTTCCTCTAGAAAGGGTCCTCCCATATGAACCGATTCAGACTATCACAATCCAGATCACATTCGGCCCTTGTTCTTGTTTCAGGCCTGGCGTGCCTGTTCCTGTTTGCATCGAACACAGGAGCGGAAGAAGAACGCGCTATAGATCGGCGGATCCGGGCACTCATGGAAGCGATGTCCCTGGAAGAGAAGCTCGGTCAATTGACGCTGCAATGGGGCGGCGAGGCTGAGGATACGAATCCCGGTATTCGCAAACAACAGATAGAACAATTGCTTGAATCAATCCGACAAGGGTCCGTCGGCGCTTTTCTCGGCGCGCATGGAGCGGCGTACACCAATCGATTGCAACGGGCGGCGGTCGGGGAATCTCGGCTTGCCATCCCTTTGCTCTTTGGCAACGATGTCATTCACGGCTATCGCACCATCTTTCCCATCCCTCTCGGAGAGGCAGCAAGTTGGAGCCCGGACCTGGTCGAACAATCATGCCGCATAGCCGCGAGTGAGGCCCGTGCCGCAGGCACAGCGTGGACTTTCGCACCGATGATCGATATATGTCGTGATCCGAGATGGGGTCGGGTGGCCGAGGGCGCCGGGGAGGATCCCTATCTGGGCTCCGCGATGGCCGCGGCGCGCGTACGCGGATTTCAGGGCGACAATCTCACCGCGCCCGACTCGCTCCTGGCCTGTGCCAAACATTTTGCCGCCTATGGCGCGGCCGAAGGCGGGCGTGATTACAACACGGTGGACATCTCCGAGAGGACACTCCGAGAGATTCACCTGCCGCCCTTCAAGGCGGCGATGGATGCCGGCGCCGGAACCATGATGAGCGCCTTCAATGAAATCAACGGAATTCCAGCGACTGCCAATCATCTGATTCTCCGACGGATCTTACGCGAAGAATGGAATTTCGACGGTTTCGTCGTGAGTGATTGGACCTCCATCACCGAGATGATCGTTCATGGTTTCGCCGCGGACGAAAAGGATGCCGCGGAAAAAGCGATCGCCGCCGGCGTCGATATGGACATGTCCTCGTTTTCCTATCGGTCCCATTTAGCCCAATCCGTTCGCGAGGGCATACTCCCCGAGATGCTGATCGATCGCGCCGTGCGTCGTGTCCTTCGGGCCAAGTTCGCCCTGGGCCTGTTCGACCAGCCCACTGTCGATCCCCAGCTTGAACAAACCGTCATACTCAGCAATAAAAACCGTGCGATTGCCCGAAAGGTGGCGCGACATGCCATCGTGCTCCTCAAGAACGAGAACGGCCTGCTCCCATTGTCCGACAAGATCAACTCGCTGGCGGTCATCGGACCTCTTGCGGACAACAAACGGGATGTGCTTGGCACATGGGTGGCCGTCGGTAGAGCGGAGGATGCGGTCACCGTACTGGAGGGTATCCGCCGGCGACTCGACAATAAGACAATCATAAATTACGCCAGGGGGTGTGAGGTCCGCGGCGGTACAACGGAAGGATTCGGCGAAGCGATCGAACAGGCTGAAAAAAGCGATATCGTCATTCTGGTCGTCGGAGAGAGCGAGGACATGAGCGGCGAGGCCTATTGCCGCTCGACGCTGGATTTGCCGCCCCTTCAGCAGAAACTGGTCGAAGAGATACATGGGATCGGTAAACCGACCGTCGTATTGCTCGTGAACGGCCGCCCCCTGTCGATCGGCTGGATCGCCGAAAACGTCCCGGCGATTGTCGAGACCTGGCAACTCGGCGTCGAGACGGGCCACGCCGTCGCCGATGTGCTCTTCGGTGATTTCAACCCCGGCGGCAAACTTCCCATCACCTTTCCGAGGACCGTCGGCCAAATCCCCATCTATCACAGCCACAAGAACACCGGTCGGCCACCGGGACCTGATCGCTACAACAGTAAATATATCGATATCCCCAGCACTCCCCTCTATCCGTTCGGCCACGGTCTGAGCTACACTGAGTTCAGGTTCGGCAATCTGAAGGTGGAACCCAAGCGGATCGGCCCCGCCGGGCGCGTTCGGGTCAGTGTCGAGGTCGAAAACATCGGCGCGCGGGAGGGCGACGAAGTCGCACAGCTCTATGTCCGAGACCTGATCGGAAGCGTGACCAGGCCGGTCAAGGAGTTGAAGGGTTTTCGCCGGATTCGTCTGAATCCGGGCGAGAAAAAAACAGTGGAATTCACATTGACACATCTTGATCTGGGATTCTACGATCGCAACATGGAGTTCGTCGTCGAGCCGGGCGTCTTCAAGGTGTGGGTGGGTCCGAATTCGGTAGAGGGACCGGAGTCGGAATTCGAAGTCGTAGCGCGAAAGTAGGATCGTTGTCAAACGGAGCCTGCCATGGCCGGGTTGGATATCGTTCTCCTGATTGTCTATTTCGTGGGCGTGGGGGCCATCGGCTACCTCTCCAGCAGGAAAAGCCTGGACAGCAGCCAGTCCTACTTTCTCAGCGGTCGCAGCGTCGGTTGGCTGGCCATCGGGGCGAGCCTGTTCGCCAGCAACATCTCCGCCGAGCACTTCATCGGTCTGGCCGGTTCGGGCGCCAGCAGCGGACTGGCCGTGGGGCAGTTCGAGTGGCTGGCCTGTTTCATTCTCCTGCTGCTCGGCTGGCTGTTCGTCCCGTTCTACCTTCACCTGGGCGTGTTCACCATGCCCGAGTTCCTCGAGCAGCGCTACAACCCCCAGTGCCGGATCTACCTGTCGACCGTCTCGCTCATCGCCTACGTTTTCACGAAGATCAGCGTCGCCATATTCGCCGGCGCCCTCGTGCTGGAGACCGTCCTCGGGTGGAACATCTGGGTCGGCGCGATCGTCCTCGTCGTCGCCACGGGGGCCTACACGGTCTTCGGCGGACTCCGCGCGGTCATCTATACAGAACTCTTCCAGGCGTTCATCCTGATCGCAGGGGGCGTGTTCCTGACGATCATGGCGGTGTCGAAGGTCGGTGGCCTCGATGCACTGGTCGAAGGCGTCGATGTCGAGTTCTTCAACCTCTGGAAGAGCACGGAACACGCGGACTTTCCTTGGACCGGCATCCTCTTCGGCGCGCCCATCCTCGGCATCTGGTACTGGTGCACCGACCAGATGATCGTCCAGCGGACCCTGGCGGCACGTAACATCCGCGAGGCCCAACGCGGCGCGATCTTCGCCGGCTTCCTCAAGCTCCTGCCCGTGTTTATCCTGGTCCTGCCCGGCGTCGCGGGAAAGATCCTCTATCCCGACGTGATGCCGAACGACATGTACGCCACGATGGTCACAGAGTTGCTCCCCGCGGGCGTGAAAGGCCTGGTGATCGCCGCCCTGCTCGCGGCGCTGATGAGCTCTCTGGCCGCGGTCTTCAACAGCAGCTCGACTCTTGTCGTCATGGATTTCTATAAGAAGCTGCGGCCGCAGGCCCCGGAGAAAGAACTCGTCCGCGCCGGCCAGGTCTCCACGGTCATCCTGGTGGGGGTCGGCCTGGTGTGGATTCCGTTCATCGGCGTCGTGAGCGATCAGCTTTTTATCTATCTCCAGTCCGTCCAGGCCTACATCTCGCCGCCGATCGCCGCGGTCTTTCTGGTCGGATTGCTGTGGAAACGGGCCAACGGTGCCGGCGCGATGGCCGCGCTGTTGACGGGTTTCCTGCTCGGGGCGGTCCGGTTCGTCGCCGAACTGGGTGTCAAGTCGGAGCCCGCCTGGATCACCTCCTCACTCTTGACGGACTATGCGACGATCAACTTTCTCCACGTGGCCATTCTCCTGTTCGTGGTTTCCATAGTAGTGCTGGTGGGCGTGAGCCTGATCACTGGGCAACCCAGCGCGTCGAACCTGAGCATGTTTTCGAGCCAGGCCCGGAAGGCAGGCGTGATCGACGGCCGGCGAGGCCTGTCAGTCGTGATAAGTGTCCTGCTGGTTCTCAGCGTTCTGATCCTTTGGGCCTATTTCAGCACTTGGTTCTTTCACTGATCAGAAATCACGAATGGACGACAGGCTATCGGGTTTCAACCGATCCATTCGATGTGGAAATGTCGGCTGCCATTGATGATGAGAGGGATGTAAACAGGATCAAGTATGTCGTCTTTTTGATCATTCAATAGACTACCGAATTGATAATCAACCTGACTCCCGCTATCCGTTCAATGCAACAGCAATCCCAAAGCGGCCTTCGGCCGCAACCCAAGAGAGTTTGATCTGCTCTGATTACAAAAACGGCGTTCTTGCCTGATCATGGTGTTACGCCGCCATGGACAGGAGAACGCCGTGAAACACTTTATCGACAAACATCAGACCCGGATCACAGGCACGATTTCCTGCTTCGACCGGATTCTCTTCAAGGGCCATCTGCCCCTGAGCTGGGACGGGGCCACGGAATCCTTCACCCCCACGTTGCATAAATCCCAAGGCGCGAGCAACTGGAATCGCGAGATTTGTGAGGATTTCGCAGTTGATTACAGTCAGTCTGCCGGCGTTTTCAAACCTCACTTTGCGTGAGACCTGCCGACCGCACTTGGGCGAGGGACAGGCCCAAAAATAGTGTCAGTTAAAATGTGATGTTTGTAGAATTTTATAATTGAAAAGATGAACCTACTCGGTATGATACGTGTGTAGACAAACAAAAACCACACCGAGAGGTTCATCGCCATGAAGCATAGCAGAAAGAGCGTC
>JBHHUV010000129.1:0-7500 GCA_046754005.1 Phycisphaerae bacterium
GGGCTTCGTGGGGATCATCTCGGACGTGGGGATCCGCCGGGTCGTCGTCACGCCGCTTGATCCGGCGTCGCTCCTGCCGCAATCCGACATCTTCGAGATCGACTATCTGTCCATCGGCCGGCTCCGTGGGAACGACTCGCGCGGCGGCGACGATTCCAGCGAGCCCGGCAAGGACGACAGCGAGGAGAAACACGGCAGGGACAGCGATGACGACAGCAGTGACGACGATCACGAAGACAGCGGCGACGACCGCAGCGGCGACGACAAGAAAGACGACAGTGGGAATGATGATTGATTCGGCGTGTCGGTGTATTCAGGCTCGGGGGTTCCATCCTTTCTGAAAAAAGGGGTGGGGAATGGCTCTATTCAGCGAGATGAGCTTCCCCACCCTTTGCTTCGCAAAGGATGGGGCACCCGGCGTATTCAGACAGGGGATAGGAGCCCCATGAAAAAAGGACCGAGAAGAGATTCTCGGTCCAGCGCTTTTTTTTCGGTATTCGGAATTCGCTATTCGAAATCCGCCATTCGCTATTCGCTATTCATCTAATTTCGCCACCGTCTCGTCGCCGGGAATCTGCTCGCGGCTGGAGACGAGGAAGATCTCGACGCGACGGTTCGCCTCGGCGCCGCCCCGGGCGGGATTCGGCACCCGCGGGCGGAACTCGCCGTAGCCCATGACGCCGAGCCGATCGTTCGGGACGCCGCTGCGGGCCAGAACATCCTTGACGGCGATCGCACGATGAACCGAGAGGTGCCAGTTGGTCGGGTGCTTGCGGCCGGTCACGGGACCAATGCGAAGATTATCCGTATGGCCGACGACGACGATTTCGAACGCCTGTGCCGCGGCCGAGCGAACGATCTCGGCGAACGACTGTAACGAGGCTCGCGCATTCGATCGCACCTCGTCGCTGCCCTTGGCAAAGGTCAAATCGCTCTTCCAACGCACGGCGCCGCGATGGGGATCATATTCGACCTCGTCCGGAAACCGCCCGGCAAATTCCTTGAGAACGCGGTCCAGCTCGGCCGGAAGCTTGACCTCCACGACTTTGATGTCGCCGATGTTCGTCTTGGACAGCTCTTCTAGGTCACCCTTGAGGCGGGCGATGTACTCGTCTTGATGGGCGCGTTCCTGCTTGAGGGTGTCGGCCAGGGCCGTCTTGGTTTCCAGTTGATCACGCATGCTGTTATTCTGGGATTCGAGCGCGATGACGCGGTTGCGCTCGTCGGCCAAGTCACGCTCCAATTCGTCGGCGCGAACCTTGGCCTTGTTGGCTGAGAACTTTTCACGCAAATATTCATCTCGAGATACACAACCAGGGGTCGTCAGCCAAACGACGCTAACCAGACTCAACAGCGAAATTCTTCGGAAGGTGCTCATCCTAAGCCTCCTTTGTTCAGGAATGGGATGTCGGGTTTCTTGGTTCGCGGATGCACAAGACCGCGCGCCTGCTGCGCGGGGCATTATGTTCGTTTAGCCCCTGAGTATCAACCGTGAAGTGATAAAAAGATCGAGCATTCGCCAAGTCCATTCATTATGCGGTTGATACGATTCCGCGCGATGGCGCTTGAACACGTCGCCCACACTCATTTAACGCCCAAGCTGGGCTGTGAGTTCTTGGTTGTCGAAAATAATTTCACAGCATCGAGATCGAGTATAGGCACTTTATTCTCAGTTTTCATGGGCGGCATGGTCAAGCGTGACTCGCTTGCTGGATCAAGCGAGTCCCGCTTAGACAAGTGATGCCCTTAGGGTCCATGACAGTTCAGGCGGGATCTTGTCGGAGCACAGTCCGGCATAATCCGTCCCGGAGGGACATGGGTGCGTTGTCACGGGTGGAGCGCAGCGCAAGACCGTGGACAACTCGGTCTTCTCACGCATATCTCATCGCCTTGACGCAGGCACGCTGCCCTCGCCCTTTCAGGGCGAGATGATGAAGCACTATGCACTTTAACCCACGGGTTCCGCTGCGCTCCACCCGTGGCCATGCGCCTACGCTCCTTCGGAGCGGACTGGTGGCCATGCGCCTGCGCTTTTTTGGAGTGGAATGTTCGTGCGTGCCACAGATGCCGGCACGGCTGTCGGTCCACCGCCTCATGTGTCATGGACCCATGCCCTTACGAACGGGGACTTCGAAAAACCACTTTCCAAAACGGATCCGCACAGCAGGCCCTATTCCGTCGTGTCCAGAACCGCCATGAAGGCCGATTGCGGGATCGTCACGTTGGCGATCAGCTTCATCCGCTTCTTGCCCTTCTTCTGCTTCTCAAGCAGCTTGCGTTTTCGTGACACGTCGCCGCCATAACACTTCGCCGTAACGTCCTTCCGCAGGGCCTTGATCGTCTCACGAGCGATTATCCGATTACCGATCGCAGCCTGGATCGGCACGTCGAACAGGTGCCGGTCGATCTCCTTTCGCAGACGCTGGATCAGCCGGCGGCCGCGATACTCCGCCCGCGACCGATGGACGATCACGGCCAGGGCATCAACCGACGCACCGTTGACGAGGATATTGAGCTTGACCAGATCGTCCTTGCGGAAGCCGATCAACTCGTAATCCATCGTGGCATAGCCGCTGGTGACGCTCTTGAGGCGGTCGAAGTAGTCGTAGATGACCTCCGCCAAGGGAAAGGCGTAGGTGAGCACCGCCCGTTCGGGGGAGAGATAATCGGTTCGACTGTATTGGCCTCGGCGGTCCTCGCTGAGCTGCATCACGTTTCCGATGAATCGGCTGGGGGTGATGATCTCGGCATTGACGTAGGGCTCGCGGATCTCCTCGATCCGATCGGCGTCCGGCAGATCGGCGGGCGATTCGATCTGACGCGTTTCACCCTCCTTGAACACGATTTCGAAGCCGACCGTCGGGGCCGTCTGGAGCACGTCGATTTCGCTCTCGCGCTCCAGACGCTCCTGGATGATTTTCATGTGAAGCAGGCCCAGAAAGCCGCATCGAAAGCCCATCCCCAACGCAGCGCTGCTGACCGGCGAGAAGTTGAAGCTGGAATCGTTGAGCCAGAGTTCCTCCATCGACCGCCGCAGCTCCGAGCTGGTCGTGCCCGGCCCGGGATAAAAATCGCAGAACACCATTTGTTGCGGGGCATGGTAGCCCGGGAGCATCGTCTCGCACGGACGGTTGTCGAGGGTGACGGTATCGCCAATGTGAACATCGTGAATCGTCTTGATGCCCGCGAAGAGATAGCCGACGGCGCCGGTCGTCAGCTCCGGCCGACTGGTGATCTTCGGTGACAAGACTCCCAGGTCGCTGGCCTGATAGGTTTGCCCCTTGGCCATCAGCCGAATTTTTTCTCCCTTGCGGATGACACCGTCGAGCACACGGAGGTGGCAGACTACGCCCCGATGCACATCGATCTTGGCATCGTAGATCAGGGCCTTGAGCGGCGCGTCGGGGTCGCCGACGGGGACCGGGATGCGTTCAACCAGTGCCGCGAGCAGGTCGTCGATCCCCTCGCCGGTCTTCGCCGAGACAAAGACGGCCCCCTCGGCGGGGGTGCCGAGAACTTGCTCCATCTCGAGCGCGATGTCTTCCGGACGTGCGGCCGGAAGATCGATCTTGTTGATGACGGGGATGATCTCCAGGTCGGCCTCGATCGCTTTGTAGGCGTTGGCTAACGTCTGTGCCTCGATGCCCTGGGCGGCATCGACCAGCAGCAGGACGCCCTCGCAGGCAGCCAACGCACGGCTGACTTCGTAATGAAAATCGACGTGGCCGGGCGTGTCGATCAGATTCAACGTATAGACGCCCGGATCGAATTTGGGTGATACGCCGTTCTTCGTGCCGGGATAGTCGTATTGGAGGGTGCAGCGATTGGCCTTGATGGTGATGCCCATCTCGCGTTCGAGATCCATGTCGTCGAGGATCTGGTTGCGGAATTCGCGTTGGGTGATCGCCCCGCAGCGCAGCAGAAGGCGATCGGCGAGGGTGCTCTTGCCGTGATCGATGTGGGCGATGATGGAAAAATTTCGAATCCGTCGCATATCCATCCGCGAATTGTAGCGGAATCTCTCTCGGCGTGTTCCTGGGGAAACGTCGAAACGCCGAAAAGTCGAAACAACAACAACAAAACAACAACGATTGACAGAAGGGATCCAAGACTGCGATCTGGTTCTTGATCCGGTGCCCCATGGGAGCTTGGGTTGTTCCCGCTCGCTTGCGCTCGGGGCTCGGATTATTCGCCCTCGCTAGGATTTGGGATGGCGGACGGATGCGCGTGTGAGGCATGCTTACCCGTCCCGATACAGCCGGGACGTGTAGGCATGGCACCCGGCAGCCGATTTTGCGGTATGATCCTCCTCCGATGCTCCCTGAAAAGAACACCATCCTGGTGGGGATCGACGAGGCGGGGTATGGGCCGCTCCTTGGCCCCCTGGTTCTCTCCGCAGTGGCATTTGAGATGTCGCCGGAACTTGCCGACGCCTGCCTCTGGGAAGTGCTCCGCACGAGTGTCCGCCAAACCGCCACAAGTCGAGATCACCGCGTCGCCATCCTCGACAGCAAAAAGCTGCACAAGTCCAAGGACGGCATCGGCCGGCTGGAACGATCCGTCCTGGCCGTCACTTCGGCGGCGCGAGGGATGCCCAACGACCTTCGAACCTTCCTCGGCATGCTCCGCCCCGACGTTCTTACCCAGTTCGATGCATATCCCTGGTATTCCGGGGCCAATCCGGCCCTGCCGATCGCCGCGAATGTAGGGGGGATTCGTATCGCGGCGCAGGCACTTCGACGCGATCTTGATGATCGGTCCATCCGGCTGGCAGGGTGCTGGTCGGAGATTCTGCTCGAGGGTCATTACAATCGACTGGTTGACCGGTCGCGTAACAAGGCCATCGTGCTGCTGGGCCTGGTCCTCCGGTTGATCCAACGCATCTCCGATGCCTATCCGGACCATTCGCTGCGTATCCTGATCGACAAACAGGGGGCACGATCCCACTACGGCCCGCACCTGATGCGGGCCTTCGACGATTACCGCCTGAAGATCGTGGATGAAACCGACACGCTGAGTGCGTATGAACTTGTCCGTGGGCCGACTCGCTGGGAGGTGTCATTCAGTCGCTCCGGCGACGCCCATCACCTGCCGATCGCCCTGGCCAGCCTCTACAGCAAGTATCAACGCGAGCTGCTGATGCACTGCTTCAATCGGTACTGGTCGCGGCAGGCACCCGATGTGAAACCGACGGCGGGCTATTATCAGGACGGGATGCGGTTTCTGAAGCAAATCCAGCCGCACCTGCCGCGGCTGGGTATCGATTGCGCCACATTGGTCAGATCGCGCTGATGAACGACATGCACCCTCGATCCCTGTTACCCTGTCTCGTTATTATGTTCGCGCCGTCGCTGCTGCCCTGTGCCTGCGCGCCGGTCGATCGGTCCGATGCCGACTCCGTCGATGCGGTATTCGGCGGGCCGGGCTTCGGGCCGGGCGAATTCAGCTATCCCCGTGCCATTGCCGTTTCGCCCATTGACGGTTGTGTTTATGTGGTCGATAAGAGCGTGCCCGCCCGTGTTCAGCGGTTCAGCCGTGAGGGGACATTCGAGATTCTCTGGCGCATGCCCGAATCCAGGAATGGGAAACCCACCGGGCTGACGGTCGATCGGCACAACCGCGTCTGGGTGCCCGACACCCACTACGCCCGTGTGATTTGCTATGATCGGGATGGCCACGAACTGTTTCGTTTCGGCTCCTACGGCCGGGGTCCGGGGCAATTCATCTTTCCCACGGCGGTGGTGCTGGATCGCGACGAGAATATCTATGTCTGTGAATATGGGGGAAATGATCGGATCAGCAAGTTTTCGCCCGATAGAAAATACCTGTTCAGCTTTGCCGACAAGGACGCGGGTGCGGGTTGGACCGATCGGCCTCAGTCGATCCTGATCGATGATCGGGATGTGATGTGGATTTCCGACTGCTGCAACCATCGGATTTGCCGATATGATCGCGATGGGAAGTTTCTCTCCGCGTTCGCCATAGGCGGGAGCGAGCCGGGCGCTATGGGCTATCCGTACGGGATCGCCTTTGACAAAGACGGACGGCTGCTTGTCGCCGATCGGGGGAACAACCGGATCGTGCGCTTCGACGATGTGGGGCGCGTACTGGGGACGTGGGGCGCCGCCGGTCGGAAGCCGGGGGAACTTCTTCAGCCGTGGGGGGTGGCCGTCGGAACGTTGGGGGAGATTTATTGCCTGGACTCGTGGAACCATCGTGTTCAGGTTGTTGATTGGTGATGATGTCGGCCATGTAATCCGACTTATTCTCCTTCCCTCGCGATGCATAATGCATACAATAGCTGTGGAGAGTCGCCGCCATGGATACCCTTTTATCGCTCGATCGCTTTGACCGGCCGTGGTGTTTATGGATCGCGCTGGTAGCGGTTCTGTTCTGGTGGCTCTCTCGCCGCTCCCTCGCCGGGTTGGGGCCCATTCGCAGCAAGCTCTGCATGGCCACCCGCGCCCTCGTCATCGTCCTGCTCGTCCTCGCGCTTGCCGGTACCCATAAGATTCTCAAAAACGATGACCTCAACGTCATGTTCCTCTTCGACGTCTCCAAGTCCGTCCCCGAAGACATCCGTCGCCAGGCCGAGCAGTTCGTCATGAACGCCTGCTCCGAGATGAAGCCCGATGATCGTGCCGCCCTGCTCACCTTCGACGGTCTGACCAACATCCAGCAACTCCCCACGCGCCCCGGGCTCGAAGGCGGCATCCACACGCCGCCCCCGTTCCCCGACGGTCAGAAGCCCGATCAGACAAACATGGAACAAGGCGTGCGAATGGCCATCGCCTGCGCCTCTGACGACCTCAACAACCGCGTTGTCATCCTCTCCGACGGCAACCAGAACGTCGGCGACGTATTGGAAGAAGCCAGGTCCGCCTACGCCAACAACATCACCATCGACGTCCTCCCCCTGCACGTAGAGCACGGCGCAGAGGTCGTGCTCGAACAACTTCGCGCCCCGCCCTACGCCAACCTGCATGAAAACATTCCACTCCGGCTGATCCTCAAGAGTGATCGCCCCACGTCGGGTGAGATTCTGATCTACCAGCGTGTCGGCCCCGACGAACAACAGGTTGACATCAACACCGACCCGGATAAGGCGGGTGTACGTGTTCAACTTCGGCCGGGCAGGAATCCCTTCACCGTCCCATTGCCGATCACCACCCAGCGTGCCCACGAATTCCGAGCTGAGTTCATCCCCGACGACCGGACAGCCGACGTCATCACCGAAAATAATGTCGCCCGTGCCTTCACAAACGTCGAAGGCCCCCAGACCGTCCTGTTCATCGGCGGAGAAAACGACCGATCCGATGACGCATTACTCGTCGAGGCCCTCGGCCGGGAGGAAATTCGCGTCGACTGGGTCACCGCCGAATCGGTCGACCTCAGCCCATCCGTCCTCCAGGACTACGCGTCGGTCATCCTCTCGAACGTCGGTGCGGACTATTTCAGCGGCCGACAGCAACAGGCCCTGGCATCCTACGTTCGCGACCT
>JBHHUV010000130.1:0-7471 GCA_046754005.1 Phycisphaerae bacterium
ACATGGACCGTCACGAATGCACCATAGAGGAACGCGAGGAATACGAACTGCACATCCAGAACGGCAACCTGCTCTTCGCCGGCGTCGACTACCATCGCATCCTCGCCGAGGCCGAGAAAGAGGCCGACGTCGTCTTGTGGGACGGCGGCAACAACGACATGCCCTTCTTCCGGCCCGATCTCATGTTCACCGTCGCCGACCCCCACCGGTCCGGTCACGAGGTCGCCTACTACCCGGGCGAGACCAACTTCCGCATGGGACACGTCATCCTCATCAACAAGGTCAACACCGCCAAGGAGGAGGACATCCGGTCGATCGAGGAGAATGCCAGGCTGATGAACCCCAAGGCGGAGGTCATCCGCGCGGATTCGGCGGTCAAGTGCCACGCCCCGGAGAAGATCAAGGGCAAGGCCGTGCTGGTTGTCGAGGACGGCCCCACGCTGACTCACGGAGAGATGACCTTCGGCGCCGCCCATGTCGCCGCCCGCGAGCACGGCGCGTCGAGCATTGTGCAACCGCGTCCGTATGCCGTCGGCACGCTCAAGGACACCTACGAGAAGTATCCGCACATGACCGAGATTCTCCCCGCGATGGGCTACGGCGACAGGCAGATAGCCGACCTCGAGGCGACGATCAACGCGACGCCCTGCGATGCCGTGGCCATCGGAACGCCGATCGATCTGGCCAAGCTGGTCAAGATCAATAAGCCCGCCGTCCGCGTGTCCTACGACCTCGCCGGCCCGGGCGCCGACCGTGTAGAGGCTATCCTCCGCGCGCATCCACGATTGGCATAGAACCGATCTCACGAAGTCAGCGGCACCGGCAGGGTGGCATGCCCAAGCGAAGCGCGGGCATGGCGTGTCCGGCGGCCGAACCGGGATTTCTTTCTCGGTCCCGCCATTCCCCGCTGGACCGAGAATCCTTTCTCGGTCCTATCCACTCCCTCAGTCCCCGTAGGATGGATCATCGACCCATCTGTTGAACTCTGTCCGCACGTTCATCTCGCCCCGATGGGGGCTTTAACAAGCCAGCCCAGGGCAGAGCGAAGCGCCGCCCTGGGTAATCATGAATACTCACACTCAGCCCTGAAAGGGCGATACAACCAAGTACGTTCAGTTGATTACAGTGCCGGACTGAGACGCCTTTCTCGGCCCCGCCAGTCCCCGCTATGATTCCGATCGAGGTACGCAATCCGGGAACACAATCGCTCACTCGTAAAGGAGTCACGTTTAATGAACAGCACGCTAAAGGACCGCAGCCTGACCGCACTGACCGACCTGTCGGCCGACGAATTGACCGCCATCCTCGACACGGCCGACGCGCTCAAACAATCCCCCCGCGACTATGCGACGCGATTCTCCGGCAAGACGCTGGCGATGATCTTCCAGAAGCCCTCGCTGAGGACGCGTGTCTCCTTCGAGGCCGGCATGACCCAGATGGGCGGCCACGCGATCTACCTCGCCCCCGGCGACATCAGCATCGGCAAACGGGAGACGACCGAGGACATCGCCATCGTTCTCTCCCGTTACGTCGATCTGATCATGGCCCGCACCTTCGGCCACGACATCATCGAAGATCTCGCCCGCCACGCGAAGGTTCCGATCATCAACGGGCTCTCCGACTACACCCACCCCTGCCAGATCCTCGCCGACCTGCAGACGATCCGTGAGCGAAAGGGCAAACTGTCCGGCTTGAAGTTGATCTACAGCGGCGACGGGAACAATGTGGCCCATTCCCTCATGTTCGGCGGCGCCCTGGCCGGCATGCATGTGACGATCGTCACGCCGCCCGGCTACGAACCCAGGCCCGAAGTCCTGAAGAAAAGCAGTGAACTCGCCTCGGCCCACAACGGAAGTGTCAAAGTCACAAACGATCTTCAGGCCGCGGCCCGCGGCGCCGACGTGATCTATACGGATGTCTGGGCCAGCATGGGGCAGGAGGCCGACGCCGAAAAACGCAAGCAGTTCTTCATGCCCTACCAGGTCAATAGTGCGCTCCTCGCCCTGGCCGATTCGGACTGCATCCTGCTCCACTGTCTCCCGGCCCACTACGACGAGGAAATCACCTACGACGTCACCCGAACGAGCAATTCGGCCATTTTCGACCAGGCCGAAAACCGCCTCCATGCCCAGAAGGCCCTGATGCTCCTCCTGGCCGGCGTCTGATTCCCGTTGGGTGCCATGCAAACACGTCCCTGCCTGATCGGGACGGGTAAGCATGCCCAGGCACCCGATCGATCGACTCGTGTACCACTGCTTCAAGCAGTACGCCGCTGGACCGCTGGACCGAGAATCCCTTCTCGGTCCCACGCACTGGGAATCCCTTCCCAAGTTTTTTCTTCTTCTTCTTCTTTTATTTCGGCGTTTCGGCGTTTCCCCCCCATAATCGGACCCAAACAGGCCGGGTCCGATACGAACCCTCACACACATCGATCATCGTCGCACAGGCGCACTCCCGAATCTTCCCGCCTATGATCAACCAGGGCGATCGCGGTCCGAGAGGCCGTCGATCGCCATCGAGAAATTGAGATTGAAAAGGCGCCGCAAGGCCCACACGAGCGCCGGGAGGTTGAAAAAAGCCACATGCGTCGAGCCATCGGCCTGATCATCTATGCGACCTTGGCCGCTGGCATGGTACTTTATGCCGGGTGCTCGGCCCCCGCGCGGCTCGAGCCTATCGTGCTCGGTTCGCCGGCGATGCTCTTTGACGGCGGCGGATCGGCCTTCTCCTCCACCGAATTCGGCCGATCCCCGTGGCCCGCGACACCCGGCGGGTTCGACAGCCTCGAAGAGACGACGTTCGTCGAATCCTATCACGACTTCCAGGGCAGCGCCTCGTTCGAACAAACCAACCCCCATCAGCATTTCCGAAGCTATCGCGCCGGATCGCGGGTGCGATAATTCCGTCTATTTCCGAATTCGCATGCGAGGATATGTGCAGACCGGACCCTGTTCCGGGTGCGCCCCCTCTTCGACCGGCCACAGACCGACCACTCGTTTATTCGTTGGATATGTTTTTGAATTCAGCACCGATACGATAATACTGATCTTCGACCGGGCTGCAGTTGCGAACGATGCATAAGGAAATGGGTTTGCCCGGCAATGATTCAAAATGAACGGTGATCACACTGCCCGGCTCGATGGGACGGCCAGCCGTGAACCCGATGCCCGCCGCAGACAGGTCGATCGCTTCAACGCAAATCTCCTCCTCATCGTCGACCATGATCATAAGCGCGATATCAGACTGTATTCTAGCTGATCCACGACCTTCAAAGACGCGGCCTGGTTCACCCCGGCGTTTATACAGCGACGCCAGGGTATCCGGCCCTATGGCAATCCGGGGATTCACGTCCTCACTGGGCCGCACATTCGCGAGGATATCGGGCGGATAGCTGTCCACCAGGGTGGCGTGAAAATGGTTATTGCAGTAACAGCATTCCCAACTGCTCGCAGTCTCGCCCGGTCTCGGCAACCGTAAGGGAAGCGGTAAACCGCAGTTGTTGCACTTATAACACTGATCGATCATATCAATAGACACTGCTACACGCATGCTCCCGATTGGATTATGGAATGCGTGTTGTGGCTGAGAATCCCATGCGATACCAAGCCATCGCCTATCCTTCTGGATCGCTCCAAACAGAGAGTCAAAGCGGAGAAACAACGGCCCTCGTTGAAATAATCGTCCACCAAGATGAATCGCTTGGGTTAATACACGAAAATGAATAAAGAATGACAGGTCCGGTAAGACGCGAGGCGTTGTCCCACTCCACCATACCGGTGGGGGAGTTGTAAAATCGGTTCTCCGCCCCTGTGGAACCGCGAAAATCAGGCCCTCAGGGTTCAGGATTCCTTGACCGCCTCGATCATCTCCTGAAATGCCTTTTTCCCGTCACTGAAATACATCAGCGTGTTATCGGCGGCAAACAGGGGGTTGGGGATGCCGGCGTAGCCGGGGCTCAGGCTGCGCTTGATGACGACAACCGTCTTGGATTTGTCCACGTCGATGATCGGCATCCCGGCAATCGGCGACTTCGGATCGGTCCGCGCGACTGGGTTCACCACATCGTTGGCGCCGATGACGAGCGCAAGATCCACCTGGTCCATCTCGGTGTTGATGTCGTCCATCTCGCGAAGCTTGTCATAGGGAATGTTGGCCTCGGCCAGCAGCACGTTCATGTGGCCGGGCATACGGCCGGCGACGGGGTGTATGCCGAAGTCAACGTGGGCGCCGAACTTCGATTCGAGCAGATTGGCCAGATCACGCACCGCATGCTGAGCCTGGGAGACCGCCATCCCGTAGCCCGGAACGATCACCACCTTGCGGGCGGTCTCCAGCAGCATGGCCACCTCGTCCCCGCTCGTCTGCTTGATCTTCCCCGCATAGATCTCGTCGGCATCCGGCGTGTCGCTCGTCGGCCCCATCGTCGCGAACATGACGTTCGCCAGCGACCGGTTCATCGCCTTGCACATGATGCTCGTCAGAATCAGCCCCGAAGCCCCGACCAGCGCGCCGGCGATGATGAGGACGTTGTTGTTGATGACAAACCCCGTCGCCGAGGCGGCCAGACCGGAGTAAGAGTTCAACAGGGCGATGACCACGGGCATGTCGGCCCCACCGATCGGCGTGACAAGTGTGACTCCGAGAACAAAAGCCACGAGCGAAATCAGAATGTAGATCCACGCCGAGTCCGGCTGGACGGCCAGATAGTAACACAGCGCGATGGCGACCATGAGCAACAGCGCGTTGATGATCTTTTGGCCGGGGATGAACGCGCCATCGGGCACCCACTTGACGCCGGATAGCTTGCCGAAGGCAACGAGGCTGCCGAGAAACGTGATGCCGCCGATAAGTCCCGACGCGCCGGCGGCAATCGTGCCTTGCAGCAGCATCGTGGCCTGATCGGGCTTGCCGATCATGTCCTTGGCCCCGACGATCCAGCCCTTCTCGCCCGACGCTCCCACAGCCTCGCCGAGCAGCCATGCCCCCGCCACGAGAAGCGAGGCCAGGCCGCCGAACCCGTTGTACAGCGCGACGAGCTCGGGCATGGCCGTCATCTTGACCGTAAGCGCGAGGTAGACGCCGACGACGGTACCCACGGCGAGCCCGATGAGAATCCAGGTCAGCGAGACCACCTGGAAGTGGTACAAGGTAGCCACAATCGCCAGGAGCATCGCCAGCGCACCGATCTGGTTGCCACGAACGGCGGTACGCGGATGCGTCAGCCCCTTGATGCCGCGAATGAACAGGACCGCCGCCACGAGATAGGCGACGTTAATGAGCCAGGTAGGCAGTTGCGTCGGCACGAGTCAGTCCTTCCTCTTGAACATTCCAAGCATCTTGTGGGTGACCATGAAGCCGCCGACCACGTTGATCGTGGCGAAGGCGACGGCGAGTGTGCCCAGAACGATGGCGGCCGTGTTCGACTCACTTCCGGCCGACAGGAGGGCCCCGATGATCGCGATGCCGGAGATGGCATTCGAACCGGACATCAGCGGCGTGTGCAGCGTCGGCGGAATCTTGGTGATGATTTCGAAGCCGACGAAGATCGCCAGCACGAAGACCGTCAGCAGTGGTAACAATTGTTCCATCAGGCAGTACTCCCTTGTGTCGTGGCCAGGGGTTCGAGCCCCATGGCCTGCCGGACGCGCTCGTGGACGATCTCGCCGTCACGGGTGATCAATGTCCCCGCGACGCACTCGTTGTCCAGGTCCAGTTCAATCCGGCCTTCCTTCGTCAACTCCTGAACAAACGCCCCGACGTTGCGCGAAAACATCTGGCTCGCATGGTAGGGAGCCGAAGCCGCCAGGTTGTTCGGACCCATGATGACGACGTCGTTTTCGACAACCGTCTCACCCAGCCGCGTCAACGCGCAGTTCCCGCCGCCCTCGGCCGCGAGATCGACGATGACCGATCCGCCGCGCATGGTGTGAACGGTCTCCGTCGATATGAGAATCGGGGCGGGCCTGCCGGGGATCAGGGCCGTCGTGATCACCACGTCCGAGTCGGCGGCATGCCGGGCTACCACCTCTCCCTGTTTCTTCTTGTAATCTTCGGACATCTCCCGAGCATAGCCCCCGGCATCTTCCGCGTCCTGCTGCGGCGCTTCGACTTCGACGAATTTCGCCCCCAGACTTTCGACCTGTTCCTTGACGGCCGGTCGAACGTCAAATGCCTCGACCACGGCCCCAAGACGACGCGCCGTGGCGATCGCTTGAAGACCCGCGACACCCGCGCCGAGCACGAGTACCCGGGCCGGCGTGATCGTCCCCGCCGCCGTCATCATCATCGGAAACATCTTACCAAGCTCGACCGCCGCGAGCAGAACCGCTTTATAACCGGACACTGTGCTCATCGAACTCAGCACGTCCATCTTCTGTGCCCGGCTGATCCGAGGCATCATGTCCATCGCCAGGGTGTGGACCCCCTGATCGGCCAGACGCCGAACGAGATCGTGTTGGATCAGGGGATTGACGATGCAAAACAGTAGCGTGCCGGATTGAAGCTGTGCGATCTCCTCCGCCGCCGGCGCCTGCACCATCACGACGGCATCCGCTTCCTGGTACAGTGCCGCCGCATCGGAAACGAGCCGCGCACCGGCAGCCTCGTAGTCCGCGTCTGGAAATCCAGCCGCCGCACCGGCGCCACATTGAACGATAAATTCCAGACCCACCTTGCCGAGTCGAGCGCAGGTCTCCGGTATAGCGGCGACCCGATCTTCGCCTACGATCGTGGGTTTCAACAGGGCGATTTTCATGTGTCCCTCATTGTTTGATCCACCTGTCTCCTACCGATGCGTTTCATCCTGACGAGCCACGGACTTCCAGTCCGTGCGGCCTGCCCCTGTTCGGGGGCTATGTTCACACGATACGCCCGGGTGGCATGCCCAAACCCCAAGGCGCGGGCATGGCATAACCAGCAGGCATACCGATCCCCTGGGTCGCGGCCATCGGCCGCGATGCGGCACAGGTGTCTAACTTGTGTCACCTCGCTCGATTGTGATGTCCGCCAAGACTTCCATTGCCAATGAAAAACCCGATGTCCGTCAGTTGTGGGCGACTGCACGGAGGTTCATTCTGAAAACCGCATGCCAGACACGGGCCGCTACGGTGTGCCGCCACCCGCGTAAAATACCGCAGTGTAGCGACAATACTCGCGGAGCCAAGGCGGAGTCAGACCGAGGTTCGGAATGGAGTCCTTGACCGAATCCGCGAGTTCTCTTGCCGGCTTCAGCCGGTCAGTTTGTTGTTTGCCACCGACTTCAGCCGGTGGATGGCACCCTTCGCAATTCCCCTCAGCCGGCGTCAGCCGGGCTTTTATGGCTTGTTACCGACCGGGATCCGTTTGGCCCACCCAAACTGACATGCACCCCTCGACAAGCTCTGCCTAAAGCATCGGCGCACGGATCATCGGAATTTGCTACGATCTGGCGAATTCGGTGCTGCCGGCCAGTACCCGTGAATGCCGTCGTCCC
>JBHHUV010000131.1:0-7361 GCA_046754005.1 Phycisphaerae bacterium
CGCATGCGCCCCATCGAGCTGCTCAACCGATGGATCGTCCCCCTCGAAAAGCGCTACGATTTTCTCGCGCTGCCCAACGGGAAAAAACTCCAGGCCCCCTTCGACCAGCTCATCATCTTCTCCACCAATCTGGAGCCGAAGGATCTGTGCGACGACGCCTTCCTTAGGCGGATTCCCTACAAGATCAACGTCCCCGATCCGACGGAAGCAGAGTTCCGGGAACTGTTTTCATTCGTGGGCCCGGCCCTCGGTTTTAACATCGACGAAGAAGCTCAAGCCTCGTTGGATTACCTCATCGAGACGCACTACAAGCAAATCGATCGTCCCTTCCGCTGTTGTCAGCCGAGGGATTTGTTGCTCCAGGTTCGGAATCGATGCCGTTATACCGGGCAGGAGCCCGTCTTGACCCGTGAAATGTTCGACTATGCGTCTTCGGTCTATTTCACGATCATGTAGACTCCGCGGACCCTGGCCACCATTCCGCTCCGAAGGAGCGCAGGCGCATGGCCACCATTCCGCTCCGAAGGAGCGCAGGCGCATGGCCACGGGTGGAGCGCAGCGGAACCCGTGGGTTAAGGTGCATACAGCTTCATCATCTCGCCCTGAAAAGGGCGAGGGCACCGTGCCTGCGCCACATGGTGATGAGATGGGTCCATGACAATTCAGGCGGAGGGGGATCATACTTTTCGCCCCGAACGGGGCAGCAACAAGTCAGCCCAGGGCAGAGCGAAGCGGCTGATCAGCCGCGTAGCACCGCCCTGGGTCATCGCGATCACGAACACCCAGCCCTGAAAGGGCGCTTGCAACGGCAAACCCGCATTAGACACCCGCCGATTGTGTCATGGACCCTGATGAGATGTACGACCGAAGACCGTGTCCACGATCTAATTGCCTTCCACCGGTGGCGACTCCCCTATGTCCCTCCGGAACGGATTTCGCCGGACTGTCCCGCGCCAAAATCTCGCCTGAACTGGCACAGACCCATGCAAGTAGGAACGGCCCATCCCTCATTGACAGGGCCATTCGGCCCTGTTAGCCTGATCTCGCATGTTACGTGGAGATAAGGGGTTGCCGCAGGGGTGGCGACCTCGCATGCAGCGGATGAAGCGAGGCGAGGCAGCCATGGTGAAGCGACATTTCGCATGGGCATGTTCGTTCTTATGCGCCGCCGGTATCAGCGGCTGTGGCGAGAAAACGACCGAACCCACCATTCTGGACGCCCGATCTCAGCCCTATGTCTCCGATATCCCCTTGCCCGATGGTTTCGATCGCGATCGACGAAGATCGGCCTACCATGTCGGCCAGGGACCCCGTGTGGTCCGGGATATCTATCTCGGTAACTCCAAGCCCATCCTCGTCAACAATTTCTATCGCCAGCGCATGCTGGAATACCAATGGGAAGAAGGCGATCAACAACTGAAAAACGGTGTTTACTTTTTGAATTATCACAAGGGGAAGGAAGCCTGCGAAATCAGAATCGAGCGAACCCCGGGCGGCTGGTTCGGTTCGAAGACGCAGGTCAGCGTGGACATTCAGTCGGAACAGTGATTTTAAGGAGATGCCGATCGAGGGATCGGCTCGACATTCATGAAGACAGCCAGGCGACAAGAACTTCGTACCAACGAACTCTCGCAGCAAATCGATCGACTCACCGACACCCTCAAACAGCATGCTGTTCTGATTGTGGCATCCGTCCTCGCCGCGATTTTTATCGTGTTCGGGGGCTATTGGTATTTCAACCACCAGGCCGTCATCGAGGACGAAGGCTGGTCCCAACTGATCCCCACCGCCGCCGATGAGGACATCGAGACCGTGATCGAACGTTTTCGATCCGTCGCCGAAGGAAATATCAATCCCGCCTTGTCTCGCGCGGCCTGGCTGAGCATCGGGGATCGTGTCCTCTCTGAACTCTACGGCCCGAAACCGTCGAACACCGTCGAGAAGGTGGAGCCGGATCGAGAGAAACTGTTGCAGACCGGCCGCATGGCCTTCACGAAGGTAATCGAGGAGGATTCGGACGATATCACCGCGCGAGGTCGTGCCATGCTCGGCCTCGCTGTCCTGATCGAAAACCAGGGGGATATCGAAAAAGCGCGCACCTGGTATCAGAATGTGATCAAAGATCCGCGTTTTGACGATTCTCCCTTTGAGATCGAGGCAACCTATCGACTCGCCGGCCTCGACACCTGGTCAAAGCCGATCGAATTCCCCGAGCCACCGCCCATCGAACTGGTTTCCTCCGAGCCGCCAGGTCTCGATATCACCCCGGTGGGCGATCCCTCGGTGGCTGGCAAGCCGAAGCCGACCCTCGCATTGAGACCGCCCTTCTCGGCGCCGGCGGCGACCACTCAACCCGCCGATGATGGATTCGTGGGACCAGTCCCCCCGCCCGGCACGGAATCGGGCGCCCCTCCGGTAGCCGGCGTCGAGCCGCGCCCGGAGCCCGCGCCGAATCCGAAGCCGGACACGTCGGGCACCGAAGGGAATAACCCCAGGTAACAGGGAGCTTGGAATCGCAAGTTAAATAACTTCCCTGTTCCGAAAAGGCCCTTTGCCGACCACAGTGTTCGCCCTGTAGGGGCAGAAACATGTCAGCCCAGGGCAGAGCGAAGCGCCGCCCTGGGTGATCGCGGTTAATTGACACCCAGCCCTGATAGGGCGGTACATCATACCGAGTGGTTTGAACACAATGCTCAGGATCACAAATGAGAAGACTTCCCGGTTTCGAAAAGGCCCTTGGCCAACCGCAGCAGTATCGTGACCCCAACCATCGGAAAGTTATTATCTCGCTGATCCTTGGGACTCTCATCAACCTGTATGAACTGAGGCGCTGATTGTGAACCAGCGCCCCTTTCTGAATCGGGCACGAAACAGGAACATCCTATGCTCCCTCAATCGGTGAAGACACGCGGCATCCATGCGGCGATTCGGTTCGCGCCGGCGGCGACGCTGGACAAGGAGCACAAGCAGAATTTTCAGATCAAGTCCAACGAGGGGTTCGACTGGCAGCGGCAGGAATACGCCGACAACGTCTGGCGCCTGACGACGCCCCAGACGGATGGCGATCGACGCAGCCAGTTGAAGCTCACACTCCAGCCCGATTCTTTCACCTTCGAGGATTCCTTCCCCACCGGCCCGCTGGATTTGTTCTCCGACAACCTCAGGCTCGTCATGGACTGCGTCGCATCGGTCTTTAGCCCGCAGTTCGTGCTGGCAATCGGTGCGGTCGTTCGTCTGACGGCCCAGTCCGATCCCGAGGACGCCCGCGTCTTTCTGGGAAATCGGTGCCTGATGCTGGATGATCGGCTGAAACCCTTGGGCCGACCGGTCCACGGCGTCGGCCTGAAGATGTTGCTGCCCCCCGTCCCCACCGAGGCAGGCCCCAACTGGCAGGCCACAATCAAGGTCGAGACCCTGATCGAAGACGTGCGGCAGCTCTTTATAGAGGTCGATGCACGATGGGGGCAGCCCAGCCAGTGGAACCCGCAGGCGATCGTCGAGCGAGTCAACACGGCCCATCAATTCGCAACAACAGAGGTAGTGGACTTCCTCCACAAGCTCGGCCGGGAACGATGATTGGGAACACCACGTTGGACTGAGAATCCGCCCATGTAAAGCCCAAGCATTCCGCGCCGAAGCAGCGCAGACGCATGGCCGGGTGCCATACTTACACGACCCGGCCTTTTGGGTCGGGTAAGCATGCCGATCCCATGGGGTGCGTACGACTCAAATGGGTTACGTAGAATGACTCATCCGTCACGTAGGATGACTCATCAGACCCATCTGCTGATCCCCATCCCCTGACCCCCGATCCCTGATCCCCAGCCCTGAAAGGGCGCCAGAAATTAGCCATACGACTCTATTTGTCCCGAAGGGGCGCAACAAGTCAGCCCAGGGCAGAGCGAAGCGCCGCCCTGGGTTAGCAAGTTCAAAATCCACCCAGCCCTGAAAGGGCGATACAATCCATCCATCTCCAAAATCAGGAGTATGGTTTTCCCACTCCGAATACGACATCCGTAGAATTGAATATCGAATAACCCAGGCCGGAAAACACCGAAGCAATGGCTACCAGACGCCTGTATGATCAAACGGATGCGCGAAGCCGGTTCATGTAATCGTCGCCTGACTCGGCTCCGTCTCAATCGATCCGCCGCGGGTGGTGGTTCCCCGCCAGTCGATCGAACCCCGCCCCAATGCACAATAAACGCCGTTCAGCAGCAGACCCAACCCCATCAGCGCCCCCAACGGGTAGATCACCCCATACACCCAATGGATCCGATTCAGCCCATAGAAGAAGGTCATAGATAATACCTGAGCAATGCAGGCCGGAATCGTGACCCATTTCATGACCAGCATCCACTGCTCGGAACCAGCCCAGCCAAGACCGCTCAGGATCAGCAAACCCGTAAGCGAGAACCACGGAATATAGGTAAACCACAACAGGACAGCCGCGGCCAGGAGCAGCGATCCCGCACGCTGGAAGGAGCCGGAGAAGATCCGTGTCCAGCCGGACCAAAGCGCGCCAAACGATCCATACATGCGAACGGAATACAGATCCCGGCTGGTCGTCACCCGCAGTCGTTGTCCGCACGCCTTGGCGCGACGCGCCAGTTCCATGTCCTCGGTAATATGATCGCGGACGGCCTCATGACCCCCGATCGCCTCGTAGCAGGATCGCCGCATGAGCATGAAGGCCCCGTTGGCATAGGCGGTCCTGCGCCTCGGATTGTTCACCGCCATCGGGCTGAACCAGAGCATCAGGATCGCGCTGCAGGCCGGCTGGATCAGCCTTTCCCAGAAGGTGCGTGTTTGTTGAGACGGCAACACCGACAGAAAATCGGCATCAGTCTTCAACGCATGGCGCATCGCGATCGACAGGCAGCGCCGTGAATCATAAAGGCAGTCCGCGTCGGTGAAACAGAGCCACGCGCCGCTCGATCGCTTCACCGCCTCGCGCATGGCGTTGTTTTTGCCGTACCACCCCGCGGGCAGATCCCGAACATGCCCGACCGACAGGCCGGCCATCGACCCGGCCAGCCGATCCAGGATCTCACCGGTCTCGTCGCTGCTGCGATCGTTGATCGCGATGATCTCGAACTCGGGATGATCCTGCGCGCGCAGGGAGCGCAGGCAGGCCTCAATGTTTTCGCCTTCATCCTTGGCGGCGACGAGTACGCTGAGCGAAGGCAACCCATTGGCCGCGCGCTCGAACATCTTCGGGTGAAGGGGCGGAAGAATGCGATCGATAAAACCCAGCAGAACCAGCCGAAGCATCCACACAACAAGCGTGGATGCCGTCACCCCCAGCCAGATCCAGAAAAGGCAGCTCATCCAATATCCTTATGCTAGGGTGCCGGGTGCCATGCTTACACGACCTGGCCTTTGGGTTCGGACAAGCATGCCGATCACTGTGGCTGCGACCGACGGATCTCTTGCCCGCTTCAACCGGGCAGTTTTTCGTTTGCCACCGACTTTAGTCGGTGGTGAAAACCTATCGTTATTCCCATCAGCCGGCTTCAGCCGGGCTTTCACAACTCTATCCCGCTCCTGTGCGTAGGATGGATCATCGACCCATCTGTTGATCGCGCTCGGAGTAAGCATGCCGATCACGTTGGTTGCGGCCGCTCGGCAGCGAACAAGTCCACTTTTCGCCACGAAGGGGCTTGAAAACAGGTCAGCCCAGGGCAGAGCGAAGCGGCTGACAAGCCGCGTAGTGCCGCCCTGGGTCATCGCGATCACAATCACCCAGCCTGTAAGGGCGATACAACGGTAAACCCAACCGAAACCGGTGTTGATAACCGACACCCCCCATGAAACCGATCCCCTACAGTTGTCGATGCCCATAAAGCAGCCAGACAAACAGGCATGCATAGAATCCAATCGCAAGCAGTTCCCTCGAAAAACGCCTCCAACGAAGCCGAAGCAGGTGGACCACCACATAGGTTCTCATAAGATGGGTCGTGCGATCCGACCCGGAAAAATAATCTAGCCAACCAAACAGAGAGCGAAGCGTGACGATCGTCGCATAGATTCCGCAAACGGTTGCGAGGATGAGTCGCCACGTTTCGAACAGATCACGGTCGCCCGGGATCACGACTCGCTCCCGACCCGAGCCCCCCGATCTTCAGCCGGTCTGGTCAGCCCTTCAAAGAGGGCCTCCCCGATCCGGATCATCGTGGCGCCGGCTTCGATCGCCAATTCAAAATCGTTGCTCATCCCCATCGAGAGGATGTTGAATTCCGACCCCACGACGCGTTGACCGCGCAAGTCCTCGAAGATATCGCACAACCTGTCGAAATAGAGATGTATCTCCGGCGGCGGCGTCTCCAGGGGTGCCATCGTCATCAATCCACGGAGCCGGATGCTCGGCCATTCGGAGAAGTGTTCCACCAGGTGCGAAACAGCGCCCACGGCAACGCCGTACTTGCTTTTTTCGCCACTGGTATTGACCTGAAGCAGAAAATCCACAACCCGGCCCAGCTTCGCGGCCTGATCGTGCAGATCCTCGGCAAGCCGAAGACTGTCCACGCTGTGGATCAGCTCGATCCAGGGAATCACGAGCTTGACCTTGTTCCGCTGGAGATGGCCGATCATGTGCCAACGAGGCCGAACCGACGACGTCCCCCCGCGCGGCTCATTCCTCGATCCGCTCAGCACACTCTTCCGCTCCATGTATTCATGGATCATGCCCGCCCGCTGATTGAGTTGCTGGGCACGGCTCTCCCCCAGATCCAGAATCCCGAGATCAAGGGCCTGTCGGACGACATCCAGCTCGACAGACTTCGTCACGGCCACAAGTTGAATCGAGTCCGGATCCCGATCGCTGCGCTCGCAGGCGTGTTCGATCCGTTCGCGGATTCGCTTGAGATTATCAGAAAGGCGGCGTTTCACGGCGGTCGTCTTCGTCTTCACGGCTTCGCGTCCCTTCGTCCAAGTTCCCGCATCCGGCAAGCCGGATGAGATCACTGAATGCCGGATAATACTCGATTCATGGAGCCCGCGACAGGGTAGCCGGGAGCCATGCATACATGAGGGTCCATGACAGTTCAGGCGGCGGGGAAACATGCCAATCGCCCCAAAGGGGCCGAAACAAGTCAGCCCAGGGCAAAGCGAAGCGCAGCCCTGGGTTCCGACTGATAATCAAGCCCTGAAAGGGCGACAGAAATCAGCCCCATAGGGTGGGCTCCGCCAACCATTTTTCCAGGTCACGCAAGCATTCCGCTCCGAAGGAGCGCAGGCGCATAGCCACGGGTGAAGCGCAGCGGAACCCGTGGATAAGGGTGCAATAACTTCATCATCTCGCCCCGTAGTGCTGGACCGAGAATCCCTTCTCGGTCCCACTCCCCTGGGAATCCCTTCCC
>JBHHUV010000132.1:0-7353 GCA_046754005.1 Phycisphaerae bacterium
CTTCGTGCAATCGTAGAGCATCCTACATCGTGAAAGTAGCCTGACCCCTTTAATCCGACATTATGGCAACATCGCGCCGGTAAACGCGGGAATATCCTCGCCGTTCGGACTGCCGTCCTGATTGACATCGGACCGGGCAAAATGATCTGGATTCGCATTGGTGCCGACAAGCACGCCGACAAATAAGTCGAGATCAACAAAATCCACGTCGCCATCGGCGTCTATATCACCCGGCGCTTGAGACGCCACGACAGTGAATTGATTCCCCGGAATCCCCGTCAGATCCGGCGCCATCCCCGGATTGGGTTGCCCGCCCCCCAGACCCGGCAGCCATTGGTTGCTCACCATGCCATCGGATTGCATGATGAAGGCGGACAGGCCAACGGTGCCCCCCGGCCCGGCTGCGCCGACATCCGAATAGGGTACGAACAACTCGAATCCATGAAGCGCGGTCGCCGCGCCCGATGCATCCGTATCGGTCACACCCAGATTGTTGGTGTTGTTCATCGCGACCTGCATCCCGTTGGGATTGTTCCCCCCCACCAGAAAGCCGTCTCCGTCATTGACTGTTCCCGTCCCGCGGTAGGTCTTCGTGGCGGAGCCCCCCGTCGGCAGGAAGTACTGATCCACATAGATGTTGCCGCCGAATGTGTTCACGAAGAGCATGTGGTCCGGCTCGAATCCATTGTCGAATTGGAGACCCGTCAATTGGTCAGGGCCTCCGGGAGGGGGCATCACCCCATTGAAATCCAGCACATTCTGACCCCCACCGATCGTGTCGAAAAAGACCGTCAGACCGGTCCCGTCCGTCGCCAGGTTCCCGGTCAGGCCGATGCGATAGCCGTCCACCTCCGACCGAACGAACAACTGGTTCAACTCGGAGATGTTGTCGCCCAGACCGGTTGCGTTGTCCTGAGTGGCGATGACCTCCGTCAGACCGAACCCACTGGGCAGATCCACCCCGTCGATCGCGTTGGGATCGGGCGCGGGCGGCTGAATGTTCGCAGTCAGGATCCGGTAGCCATACCCACCCAGCGTCAGGCCATACGCAGTCTTGTTGCCATCCGTGAGATCGGGCAGAAATTGGCCGTTGAGAACGTCTTGAACGATTGTCGATCCACCGGGAATCACCATCGATGACAAATCCATGTCAAACGTCGTGGAGCCGCCGCCGACATTGATGGCCACAATCAGCGATTCAGCATTCTCCTGGTACCGCAGGAAGGACCACACCTGGGGCGACGTCACGCTGATGGGGATCGTGAGGCCTCGGCGCAGTGCGACATGAGTCTTCCTCGCCGTGATCAACAGCCGGTATTCTTCGAGAAGCGATCCGGCAACCCCTGACTGTTCCTCCACCGATCGACCGTCGTTGTCCGCCGAGTAGGCATTGTTGAACGCCTGATTGTTCAGCACCCAATAGTTGCTCATCGGCGGCCCGGCCACGGCATTCCATTTGAATGGTTCGCGCATGGGGATGTCGTTGGCGTCGCTCCCGTAGTTCCCCTTGAACCCGAGCATGCCGATCTCGTCGCCGCTGTAGATCATCGGCGGAAAGGGCGACGTGAGCAGGATCGCCGCCGCCGCCTTGGCCTTTGCCAGGCTGCCGCCGATCACGGATGTCAGCCGATCCACGTCGTGATCGCCGATGATGCCGAGGAAGTATTTCCCCGCGGGCAGCGACGCAAGCGTCGCCGCCGTCTGGTTGTACAGGCTTCCCGCGTTCTCATTGAACAGCGCATCCCGCACGGCAAATTCCCAGGGCTTCGTCATCGTCGCGTCGAAGGCGGGCAGCAGGTTGGCCCCAGTGATCCCCCAATCGGCCTGCTCGGCGAAGATAAATACATCCGGATAGATTGTCCGAAGGTTGTCCCGCCACGTGATCCACCAGTCGAGGTTATAGCCCCAGCCATTCGGACCGTTCGGGTATTGCGCCCAGACATGATCCAACCGAAAACCGTCGATGCCGTCGACGGGATTGCCATCCCCATTGGGATCGAGCCAGTGTTGTGCCCACGTCGTGACCAGACCGGTCGGGTTCGGATTGTCGAGATTCCAATGAATAAAGCCGACGCTGTCTCCGTTCCACGTGTTGTACACGCTGCCCAGATAGTTCGTATTCCCGGCGTTGTTGAACGCCAGCCAATTATCGTAGGGGCTCGATGGATTGCCAAATGCATCCTGAAACCAGATCGTGTCCTGGCTGATCCCATAGACGACAAAATCGATAAAGACCTTGATCCCCCGAGCATGGGCCTGCTGCACGAAATTAACAAACCCCGCTTCGGTTCCCAACCGGACATTCACCTGGTCGCCGGGCCCGTGTTGATAGCCGTGATAGGCCGGGGATGGAAAGATCGGGTTCATCCAGATCGCGGTGATCCCGAGGGCGTCGAGATAATCGAGCGAAGCCGTCATTCCGTCGAAATCTCCGAATCGAGAGGCATCGTTGTCCGAATCCCGCCAGGCGATCGGCATGAATTGATAGAAGACATCCTCCGCGACTTCCCGACCGTTGAGCGGCGCGGCCATAACGATCGGCGCAAGACCGAGCATCATCGCGATGGCGATAGTGAAAACAATCCAGACAGATCGTGACTTCAACAATTCTCTTCTCCCATGGAAAAGGGGTCAGGCTACTTTTCCGGTTCCTTTGTGGCACGCACGTGTGTTCGACATCGATCGAATGAGTGTGAACGCATGAAAACATGATTCAGCCATCGAAGCACGATCTGATCCAGACGGGGCCGGGCTTCGTGCAATCGTAGAGCATTCATCATCGTAAAAGTAGCCTGACCCCTTTTCTCCAGCGGGTGCGATTAGACAGTCACCCCCACAAACTCCCTGAAACATGTGTATCCATGCACTTGCAGTGCCGCGAATTTCGATAATCTCGCTCGGGAACCTGCTCGATCAGGAATCCTTTCCAGACCCCCCTCCCGGCCGACGCACGCCTTGAGTGAGATCATTCGGTACAAGGCAGTTGGTGGCTCGTCGCACGTCCTGTACCATAGCGGCATTCGAGACCCACTCGCCCCATACAGTCACATAATATCGCCAAGTATAACGCAACAACCACGCAGACACCAAAAAACCGACTCGACAATCCCCTCCAATTCCGCAATACGATTGACCCCTGAGCCATAAAAATGGCTCATTTGGGTGCAGTTTGAACCAATCGACACAGAGTCAACCGGCCAGGATGATTGTATTCCCCATGCCGGATCGTTACTCTGTTATAGGTGGCTTCAATACCAGATTGAGTGCCCTCCAGAGCCGATCCTTCGCGATCGTCTCCCCTATTGGCAGGGAAAGGATTCTCCCCAATCCGACAGGAAGCGACCTTTGGGACTTTTCACGGAATGAGTGTGGTTTCAAGGGTGTGATCCCCCATCCAGATCCAGAGGTGGGGCACACAAAAAATCTGATTCAATCCGGTCACCCAATCGCGATGGGAGTGGCCCTGGAGTAAGGAATATGAGGCTTGCCGTGCTGAGATCCATCAGCCTGGCCTGTGTGATCGGTCTGTGCCTGTCGAACCCCGGCGCATCCGCCGACGACGCGCCATCGAGCTTGAGGATCCGCCGATCTTCTCGAACGGGGCTCGTGACCTACCTGACCGGCCGCGACGGCGATCCGATCGTCGTCCAATCCCAATCCGGCCGGACCTCGGCGAGCCCGGACGACTTCCTGAAACAACACGGCCCACGCCTCGGCATCACCGATCCCGCCGGCCAGTTGGTCTTGCGCGCCGAGCGGACCGACTCCATCGGACACATCCTGAATACCTACGATCAAATCCATCGAGGCGTCCCGGTCTTCTCGGGCGAGTTACGGCTCCATCGCAATGCCGACGGCGCGTTCATCGCGGCCAATGGGCACATCTATCCCATCCCGCCGAACTTCCCAATCGCCCCCACCCTTTCGGCCCAGACCGCGGCGCAACTGGCGCAGGGCATGGCACAATCAAACCAGACAGACGGCGTCAAGTCCGAACTCGTCATCGTCGATCCGGGTTGGTACGGCGATCCCTCGATCGGGCCCCGTCTGGCGTACTACATCATGCTGGCCGATTCCATCGCGGCCAATGACGAGGCCTTCTTCATCGATGCCCATCGAGGGACGATCCTCGATCGATGGTCCACGGTTTGCCAGGCACAGGATCGCGCGATCCATCTTCACAACAGCCTCCCGGGCGAACCCCTGCCGGGGCCGTTGATGCGGAGCGAAGGCGGGCCCCCGGCAGGCATCTTCGAGGTGGACGCCGCGTACGATTACCTGGGCGACACCTATCTCTATTTTTCCAATGCATTCGGACGCGACAGCTACGACGACGCCGGCAGCACGCTGCGCGCCACGGTCAATTCCATCGCGATCAACTGCCCGAATGCTGGCTGGCGTCCTACTCTCGAACAAATGATTTTTTGTCCCGGCGTGGTCTCTGACGACCTGGTCGCGCACGAACTCGTCCACGGTCTGACGCAGTTCTCCGCGAACCTCATCTATCAAAACCAATCCGGCCAGCTCAACGAGTCATTCTCCGATGTCTTTGGCGAACTCGTCGATCTCTTTAACGGCGACGCGGCCTTCCCGGGCCCCCCCGCCGGCCCCCCCTTCTGGCCAACCCATCCGACCGGCCCGGGCTTCGACACCCCCAACAACACCCGCTCGACCTGCAGCCTCAACCCGAGCTATATCGACGGTTATAGATGGTTGTTCGGCGAGAATGCCACCGGATTCGGCGGCGACGTGCGCGACATGTGGAATCCCACCTGCCTCGGCGATCCGGATCGCGTCTCAAGCCCGCTTCAAACCTGCCTGTTGCAGGACAACGGCGGCGTCCACCACGGCAGCGGCATCCCCAACCACGCCTTCGCCATACTCACCGACGGAAAAACATTCAACGGTTTCACGGTCAATGGCATCGGACCGATCAAGGCAGCCGCGGTCTGGTACCGCGCGTTGACGACCTATCTCACGGTCGCATCCGATTTCGAAGACGCCTATTTTGCCTTCAATCTCGCGGCCACGGATCTCATCGGCACGACTCCAAACGATCCCCGCACCGGTCTTCCGTCGTCGAGCATGTTCACCGCCGCTGACGCAACTGAAGTAGACAACGCCCTGCTCGCGGTCGAAATGAATCTTCCCGGCGCCTGCGGAGAATCCGTACCCGTCCTGGACAGCACTCCGCCCGCGCGCTGCTCCAATAGAACGACCATCTTTGCCGATGACTTCGAAGCCGGCATCAACGGCTGGACCGTCTCCAACAGCGGACCGACCACCCCCTATGACTGGAGCCAGACAATCGATCCGTTGCCTTGGGTCCGACCGGGCGCCGCCTGGTTCTGCAGCACTCCGATGATCGGTCTCTGCGAAGGCTTCAGCTTCAGCACCGGCGCGGATCTCTGCGCCAACGCCAATCTCATCGAGGGAGAAGGCACCTACCGATTCAACAATATAAGCGCCACGCAGGATGGGTTTTCCGACTGCCTGGCCGGAGGTCAGACCGCGATCGACAAGGATGTCTGGTTCTGCTGGACCGCAAACTGCACCGGCACAGTCACCTTCGAAACCTGCGGATTGACATCGGTCGACACAAAGATCGCCGTCTATGACGGATGCACCTGCCCCGCCACCACCCTGCTCGCGTGCGACGACGACACCTGTGGCCTCCAATCCAGCATCACCTTCGCCGCGGTCGATAACGCAAGCTATCTATTGCGCATTGGCACTTCGCCCGGTGCCCCCGGCGGCAATGCCCAGTTCAGGCTATCGAGCACGCCGTCCTGCGGCGAGGCGGCCATCCATTCGCTCATCAGCCCGCCGATTCTGATGCCGCCGCTCCTGCGATTCCCCGAACTCTCATTCACACACTACACCGAAACCGAACCGAAGTGGGATGGAGGAGAACTGCTCCTCCGCGTCAATGCCGGTCCCTGGCAAACCGTTCCGGCGGCGGCGTTCCGATTCAATCCATACAACACCACCCTCTTCACTCAGTCTCAATCGAACACCAATCCCAACGCCGGACAATTGGCCTTCAGCGGCGTCGGCGGTCAATGGGGAACGTCGATCGTCGATCTCCAAACCTTCGTCGCCGCCGGTGATATGTTGGAGATCCGATTCGACCTGTCGAAGGACAGTTGTTTCGGCATCACCGGATGGTACGTGGACGATGTCGAGGTCTATCACTGCGAGTCCGGCATGGACTGCAACGGGAACGGCACGGTAGACGAAGTCGATCGCGCCCTCGGACCCCATCGCAACGCGTTTGTGGCACAACCACCCAACCATTCGTCCGGCAATCCCAGCGATCTGGACCCCAGCGGTCTCGGCATCACCGCCATGGCGGACAACTTCATCGTCCTCCGCCCGAAGACAATCGAACAGGTTCGCCTCTGGGGCGGTTACTTCCCGAACAACCCGGTCCCCGCCGACAGCTTCACGATCAACATCCGCGCCGACAATGCCGGCGCCCCGGGCCCCATCATCACCACCCGCGCGGGCCTCCCCGCCGTCCGGATTCCCACCGGCGGCACCTTTTCGACGTCCAATCTCGACGAATACGAATACGAGTTGTCGCTGACCACCCCCATCAACCTGACGCCGGGCACCTACTTCGCCGAAATCCTGAACGATACGACCGGCAGCCCGGAATCCTTCATCTGGCAGCGGGCCCTCGTCGGCCACATCCTAGGCGCCTACGGCGCCCTCGAGGCCCCGGGAATAAGTTGGATCCACGATCCGCTCGTCAACATGTCGTTTGAATTGCTCGGCCCCGTCGTCGGGCGTTCACCCGGCGACATCAACGCCGACGGCGTCGTGGACGCCGGCGACATCGGAAGTTTCGTGAATATTCTGCTGCTCGGCACAACCGACGCCGACGCCTTCTGCGCCGCGGACATCAACACCGACATCGCCGTCGACGGCAATGACATCGCCGGTTTCGTCTCCTGCCTCCTCGTCGGCGCCTGCCCGTAACCCGTAGCGTAGAGCATAGACCCACGTCCTGATCCCCCAAGTGTACCGGGTGCCATGCTCACACGCCCCAGCCTCATAGGGGCACGTAAGCATGCAAGCGTGCCACTGCTTCAAGCAGTGCGACCAGCCAAAGCCGTCGCCAACACCAGCGTCCAATCACCCAAGAAACCGTCGCCTTTTTTGTATCTGTTGTTTTTGCTTTTGTTATTTCGACGTTTCGACGTTTCCCCCCCCGCGCCACCAAAGTACGGGCCCCACTCTCCCCTCCGAGAATGGAGCCCGATGTTCAAGCCTCTCTCTATATGACTGAAAACGATTCCAGTCTCTAGTTTCTAGTCTCTAGTCTCTAGTCTCTAGTCTCTAGTCTCT
>JBHHUV010000133.1:0-7300 GCA_046754005.1 Phycisphaerae bacterium
CCGGATGCCGGGACGGCTGTCGGTCCACCGCCTGATGTGTCATGGACCCGGTGGCGCTTCGCTCTGCCCTGGGCTGACATGTTGCGCCCCTTCGGGGTAAAAAGAAGCGCATGTATACCTGCTTCGGGGCAACAAGAGGTGTGTGGCACTTCGGGGCAAAAGAGAAAGGCATTTGATCCTACTCAGTTGTTGTGTGATTATTCGGAAGCACGAGGCGAAATGCCCGTTGGGAAGTTATTTTGTCGCTGATCCTTAGAACGGGTTCGTCGGATGACTGTTCGCGGGCCTCCTATCGGAAATGGCTGAAATGGATCGTTCTTGCGGCCCTCATTATTCGTGCTGCGATCCTTCTTTTTGCCGAGTTGCGACCGGAGCGATTCGATTTTCCGGATTCTCATCGATATGTGCTGGTTGCGCGGAACATTGCCGCCGGGAACGGGCCGGTTCAGGACGACGCGTTTTCTGGAACCGATCCGCTTTATCCGCTCCTGCTGTCGCCGGCTATTTTTCTGGGTGTGGAGGATGAGGCGGCGATCCTGCGGTTTGGGCGACTCGTCAACGTCGTCTGTGCGATTGGATCCATTTTTCTGCTGGCGGCCTTTGCCCGGCGGCTGGCGGGTTCACGTGTTGCGCTGATCGCCGCCACGATTCTGGCCGTCGATCCCATCCTTCTCTATTTCAATGCGTTGGTTTTGACGGAGAGCGGCACGATCACGCTTTTGCTGGCTACCTACTATTGCCTGATGCGATTGAAGGAGCCTGCGCCGTTGGTTTGGGCGCTGTTGGCGGGCATTTGTGCCGGGCTGTCGATTCTGTTGCACGGGGGCAATTTATTCATACCGATTTTGCTTGTTCCATTTGTGTGGGGGTTTGTCGGGGTGGGTTCACGAGGAATTGGGACGTCGTTGTGTCGATCGATCGATGACCGGCGAGACGCCGATGATTCTCAATTAACAACAGCGACAAAAGAAATAGAAACAACAAAAGAAACAACAACAGCAACAACAACAGAAACAAAAACAACAACAGCAACGCACCGGCGGGACGCCGATGCTCCCCAGTTAACAACACCACCGACGCATCGGGGGGATGCCGATGATTCCCGGGGAGGCACTTTGAGACTTGGGGGGAGGGATCGAGATCCTTCGAGACCGGCGGCGGTTGGTTGTTTTCTACTTGCGGCCGTCTTTATGCTGTGCCCTGTGATCATCCGAAACTATCGCCTGTTCGGCGCTTTTGTTCCGGTGCGCACGGGTAGCGGGGAGAGCCTTCTGGAGGCTTTGGGGCCTTGGGCCGACGGCGGGCCGGGCATGGATCGCATCGTTTATCCGGTTTTTCCACCTGGGGCGGACGAAGTCGAACGAGATCGCCTGTGCCGTGCGGCGGCGATTGACTGGGCGCGATCCAACCCGCGGGCCGTAGCTGCGTTGGCGTGGACAAAACTCTGTCGCACGTGGTCCATCGTTCTTCATGCCCACGGCTATACGTCGCCATTCCACAAACTCGTGTGCTGGTTGACGGTTGCGCCGATCTTTGGCCTGGCGGTGGGGGGGGTGTGGCTGTGGCGGCGGCGGCCGGCTGACATCGCCCTGTTGCTCCTTCCGGCGGCCTATCTTACGCTGATGCATGTCGTCTTCGTCGGTTCCGTTCGCTATCGGGTTCCTGCCATGCCGTTTCTGTTTATCCTGGCCGCCGTCCCGATCGGATCCATCCGATTCGGATCCAGGGATGCCGTATCGTAGCGAGGTCATGCCTTGGTTTCTTTAACCGGTGCATCCATCCGCCGTTCCCGGGGTCTTTGGCGCCGGATGTTCGAGCGCAGTCGGCTGGTGCGACACCCGGTCTCCATCATGCGGCGGCGAATCGGGAACGCGCTGCTGGCGCTGTTGGTTCTGTTGTTCGGGCTGTATACGTATCGAACCCGCGACGAGGCGATCCGCCAACGGGCGATCGGCCTGTTCGAGAAAATCACGCCCGGTGGGGTTGAGATTGCGATCGGCAGCGCGTCGTTCAAGATGTTCGAAGGTGTCACGTTGCGCGATGTACGAATCGCGGTGCCGTATGACGAGCGGCTTGATCCGTCGGCGATCGACCCGGAGTCGAGGACTCTCTTTTCGGCGGAATCCCTCAAGCTGATACACAATCCCTGGAACCTGTTGATCGGACACCTTCGAGTCGAGCGCATCATCGCCGTCGGACCGACGATCCATCTGGTTTACAACCCGACCTCGGGGATGAGAAACTGGCAGTTGCTGGCGATCGGGGATCGTCGGGCTCCCGATTTGCACCCGCGTTTTCGCCCTGTCGTGACGCTGCGTTCGGCCACGGTGCAAATCTCCCGTATCGATGATGACGATACACAGGATGCGGTGCCCGAGACGCTCGATGCCGATTTGCGGCCTCACCCACAGTCCGAGACGGGCTATTACATCGAAGTTCGGCGATACGGTGACCCGGTCGAGCGCACGACGATGTTGTTCGACCCTGGGGAGCGGATCGTGGCGAACACCCCCTTTGTGAATGCGAAGACGATACGACTCCAACTTCCGAGCACCACACAGGAGATATTCGATAAGATTGCCCTCTCAGGCGAGGTACGGCTCAGCCGACTGTTGTACGACGCCACATCGCCGGAACAGCGTGAGACTTCGATCGAACTGCGGCGCGTGCAATGTGACATTCCCCTGTCGTTGCTCGCCTCCGACGAGCCGGGGGATCGATCGGAGGAATCCGGTGATCTCATCCCGCTCGATCAGAACACAGAGCGCGTTCTGCGTATGACCGACGTGGAAGGAGACATGAATCTTCACGGCGATCGGCTAGATTTGAATATTCACGGACTGTTCAACGGAGCCGACTGTCGGATCGAGGGATCCTTCGATCAGATCCATCGGGGTTTGAAGCACGTCGGCGTGAGTCTCAGTATCCAGGGGAGCGGTGTCCCGACTTTGGAGGGGACAGTCCGAGATCGCCTGATTGCCGATGCCGACATTCCACGAGGCCTGCGAAAGTTTTTTGTGGATTACGATCCCCACGGCAATCTCGATCTGGATCTTCATTTCTCTCGCGAGGCCGACTCCGCCGGCACGATGCGCATGGAAGGAACGATTCATCCCCAGGGTGTATCGGCCAGTACACGCTGGTTTCCCTATCCACTCGAGGATGTGTACGGGGAGGTTCGATTCGAGGGTCGGGACGTCTACCTTGAGGCCCTGCGCGGCATGCACGGTTCGGGTGACGTGACGATCAACGGTCATGTCGATCGCCGGACGCGACACCCGGCGGTCGACCTGGACATACAGGCGACCGGGGTGCCTTTGGATACGGACCTCTATTCGGCATTGCACGAGCGCTATCAAGCGGTGTGGGAACGATTCAGGCCCCAGGGAACCGCGAATATCCATGCCCGACTTCGGCGATCCGGGTACGCAGCCGGATCGCCGAAACCTCCCTGGAACAATTCGATCACCATCGATCTGGTCGGGACTCAGGCGAGCATCCCCCCCTATCCGCATCCGCTGAAGAACCTGCAAGGTCGATTGGAAGTCGAGGCGGATCATATTCGAGTGGAACAGCTTACGGCACAGTGCGCCGGCGCGAGGGTGTTGATCGATGGAACGGCCGTTCTTCAATCGGGAAAAAGCGCGCGTGTCGCCCTTCATTTGGATGCGAAAGGGCTTCGGCTTGATTCGTCGCTTGGCGCCGTTCTTCCGCAGGAGGGGCGGGCGGCGTTTGCGCAGTTTCAGCCGAGCGGCAACGTGGATTTGTCTGGGAGACTGAAGACGGAGGGTGAGGATTCGGCGTTCGTGTGGGATATGCGGGCGTGCGTGTCGGATGCACGTGTGCGGTATGAACATTTCCCCTATTCCGTCGAAGAGGTGAGCGGTGAGATTGTGCTTCGACCGAACAGGATCTCGATCTTGAATGTATACGGACGTCATGGGGATGCCGAGATCGCTGTGGGCGGCGAAATTCGGCGGAATACCAAGGGGTTCGAGGCGGATCTGACGTTTGATGCCGGTGAAATTTCCCTGGATGACGAACTTTTTGACGCGCTACCACCCCCGTTGAAGGAGGTGTGGAGACTGCTGGAACCCGAAGGCCGCGCGACGATCTCTACCAGCCTCTACATCGACTCGTCGGACGGCCGCACCATGCGACGGCATCGCACGGAAATACGGCCGATCGACGCTCGGATTCGATTTCGGGAATTGCCCGTGCCGCTTTCGTCCGTGCGGGGACGGATCCTGGCTACGCATCGGCATGTTGAAATCCTGAGCCTTCGGGGGACAATCGGTGAGGGTTCGATCGACATCAGCGGGCAGGTTGATCAGACCGAGCCGGGGAAGCGTGGTACCCTGACGATCCATGCGGAGAATGCGTCTTTTACCGAGGAATTGCTGGAGGCCATCCCCGAGTCGCTTCGTGGATTTATTCAATCCATGAACCCGCAAGGCCGGTTTGATCTTCGGTTGGATCCGATTCGATTCGAGATCGATGACGCGGGTCTGACTCGGTGGAATTTTGACGGCAAACTGAAATTGAACGATGCACGCCTTCGATTGGGTTTTAAGATTCGTCAATGCCATGGTGAATTGTCTTTCCACGGGTCCGTGGATGCGCAGGGCCGCCTCAGTTTCGAGGCCGATGCCGATATTGATCGAGCGGTCATGGCCGGGTGGCATGTCGCGCATGTCAAGGCGAGTCTCACAAAAATGGCGGACGCGAAGAAGATTCTGATCGAGGATGTTCGGGCCGATTTGTATGATGGAGAGGCCACTGCCTTCGCGGAGGTGGTCCTCGGGCCGGGCTATTCGCGTTATCAGGCATCATTTACCGTGCGGGACATTCAACTCAGCGAGTATCTGGCGGCACATCGAAAGGAAGCGCCTCGTCCCGCACCGGAGCCCGAACGGCGTGAAACGGCACGGGGTACGATTTCGGGCAATTTCATGCTGCGCGGGCAAACCGGAACGGGGGGCTATCGTGAGGGCGCGGGCGAAGTGTTTATCAGCGAGGCTCAGATCTGGAAACTGCCGATCGTCTTCGCCATCTTTCAGGTGCTCAACCTGACGCCGGATGAAAACATATTCCATGACGGACGGATGCGCTTCTTCCTTACGGGCAACCTGCTGACGTTCCAGAAGATTGATCTTCAGGGCAAGGCGATGTCTTTCGTTGGCGGTGGCCGGATGGATCTTCTGAGCAAACAGTTGGATGTCACGCTCCTGGCGGGCAGCCCGGTACGGATTCGTATCCCGTTATTGACCGACCTTTTGGAAGGCGCCTCCCGCGAGATGATGGAACTTCGCGTGAGAGGTACGCTGGAGAAGCCGGACATCCAACCCCAGCCTCTGAAAAGCCTTTCGACAGCGTTGAAGACATTGTTTCCCGAGGCCCCGAGGACTTTGAAAAAAAGCGTGATACCGACCCCATAGGGACCGGCCTAATAGCCCGCTTTCAGCGGGGAAGCCCCGTGAACGGGGCTGTTGGATTACTCAGGGTACATGACAGTTCTGGCGGGATCCTGGCGCAGGTGGTCGGACGAAATCCGTCCTGGATGGACATGGGAACGTTGCCCACGGTGGAAAGCAGCGCGAGATCGTGGATGCTGCCCTCGCCCTTTCGGGGCGAGAAGATGAATCTATCGTACCTTTATCCACGGGTTCCGCTGCGCTGCACCCGTGGCTATGCGCCTGCGCTCCTTCGGAGCGGAATGGTCGCGTGACCTAGCCCGCATTTCTCACCAGACATTTGATGCGGTGCCGCTTCTATCAGAGTCAGACGCTCGTCTATACGACGTCTCCGGTTTCACGATCGGAGGGACTGAGGCCGAAGACGGCGAAGAAAAATGCCATCACGTCGGCCTCAAAGAGAACTCCGATTCCCCCCATGGCGGCATACTCGATCGGCAACGGCCGGGCGACGGATGACAGGGGCACATAGGCTCCGATTACGCGTGCTTCCTCGAGCACCTTTGTCGACGGCTGGCCGTACAGATAGGCGACCGTGGCCACGATGGCGATCGAGACAAGCGCCCAGGTGCGTGTCTTCATCTGAAAAAACCAATGGGCAATCAGGGAAGCGAATAGAAAGGCGGCGATCAGCGCGAAATAGAGCTGGCCTTTGAGCAGCGGCATGGTTTCGTTTCCGGCGACGAAGGATACCATCACCCAAGCTACAAAGAAGGCGACGGCGACGGTGCCGACCCCCTGCCGAATGTCCATCGCATGATCGATTGCCCTTCGTTGCGGAGTCGGGGGTTCGCGCTGGGGATCGAACCAGCTTTCAACCCAGCGGCCGACCACGAAACCAACACCGATTAATGCAAGCCATAGCCAGGTCTCGGCGATGAACTCGAAGACCGGATAGGGATGGGCGGCGATATTGGGATCGGTCGAAGTCATGCGATGCAGGATGAGTTTGTCCATCTGTGCACCTCGAAGACCGAGGGTCGCCAATCCGACGGCGACGGCGAGGGGTCCGCGTTCTGCGGAGCCGGCGCCGCAGATGGCCACGGCGAGGCCGCTGACAACCACCGCGAGGCCGAGCAATTCGGCCATGGCGATGACGCCGTTATCGATCATGAGCATTGACACGGCCCCGCCGGGATCGTCGGGCCGCGCCACCCACCAGCCGAAGTGCCAGAAGATGATGCCCGCAACGGCCATCGCGGAGAGCAGTCGTATTCGCTGAATGAGTACCTGACCGCTGCCGATCTGCGTTTGCGCAGCCGGTACGCCGTCGTGTGATAGGATCGATTCTCGCGTCACGCGAATTGCCTCGTGGCCTGTGCAGATCGAACGGTCTTGATGATCGATTTCAGCCGCTGGCGTTTTTCGGCGTCCATCGAGCACATTGGCAGCCGGAACTCCTCGGCCATTCGATTCTCCATCGCCAGTGCTGTTTTGATTGGAATCGGGTTGGTGTCCAGCATGAGCATTTCTCGGGCGACGGGAAACAGTCGGCGATGCCCGGCGCGGGCCGCGTTCAGATCCCCCGAGAGGGCCGCACTGACCATTGCAGACACTTCTTTCGGAAGCAGATTCCCAATGACGCTGATGACGCCGACGGCGCCGATGCCGATCAGCGGTAGCGTCAGCGTGTCGTCGCCGCTGAGGATGGCGATGTCGCTCAGGGTCGAAAGTTGACTCGCGTCATCGATTGAACCGGTCGCGTGCTTGACGGCGACGATGTTCGCATGATCCTCGTGGAGCCGGGCGATCGTCTCCGGGGCGATCGTCACCGCCGTCCGACCGGGGATGTTGTAGAGAATAATGGGCACGTCGATCCGGCTGGC
>JBHHUV010000134.1:0-7298 GCA_046754005.1 Phycisphaerae bacterium
AAACAAACGCATGTCTCACAACAAAAGCAGCGGCGTCCCTCGAAACTCCGCCGTGATCAGATACGCCATCCCGCCCATCGCAAGTTGCGACTCCTTCCGTGTGTGCAGAACCAACAAGTCGACCGCGTGTTTGCCGAGCAAGCGTTGATAGTCTTTCAAGCAATGGCCGAACGCCACGACCGGCTCGATTTGGATCGACAGGCCCGCATCGTGCAACACCCGGGCGCAGGATTCTATATAGTCACGCGGCTCATTCAATAATTGTTCGCGGAGTAATCGCCGTGCCAGGTCCGTTTCGATCTCGGGAATCTTCCCGATCTCGGACAGGATGCGGGCAAACGCGACGTCATCCTCGATATGCGCGAGGATCAACTTCCCGCCTGCCTCGGTCAATCGTGCTCCGTATTCCACCAGCCGGTTGTCCCCCGTCAGGTGATCGGTCACGACCATGACCGAGTCGGTGTTGACGGGCGGATCGAGCGGGCGCCCGTCGTCGCCGCTCGGCAGCACTAGGACCGGCGCAGGCGCATTCTGCGTCAATTCATCGAGAAAGACCCCCAGGCTGAATCTCGGCCTCCGATCGGCGTCGTGAAGATGGCGATAGGTGACGATCAGATCCGGCCCGTGCTCCTCGACGATTCTCTGTAAATCGTCAACCGTCTTGTACGAGTCGCCGGGAACCGAAGCCCACGTCGGGTTGTCGTTCTCAAGTTGAGCCAGGAAGCCCCGCACCCGCGCCAGGAGCCGATCCGTCTCCGGTTGCTCCGAATCGGTCACCAGCAGAACCGATCCCACCTTCAGCCGGTTATACGCCAGCCCCGGCTTGTCGGCGCTCTTGAAGAGTGATTCAAATTGATCGATTCGATCCGGCATCGCGAACGGATGCTACGGACCGGATAGCGCGATGGCAAGCATTAAAAACAGCGGTGCCCCCTCAGTGGCACGACCATGTTGCCCAATCCCCGAGCGTGAGCAATCCAATCTCTTTCGCTATTCGATATTCGCCATTCGCTATTCATCCCCGCTCAACCAGACGGTCGATCAGAAAGCTCGACTGCTCCATCGCCTGCTCGGTGAACCCGCCCAGGAAATCCCGCACCTCATCAAACATCCCCGTGAACGCCTCGTGATTCTGCGTGGTGGCGATCCGCCGTAAATTCTCAGCCGACTCGACAAAGGCGCAAGTCACCTCCTCCGTCGCGGGGTTCGACATCTGAATCGACGCATACAATTCCGGCGACTGGGCGAAGTGCCGCGCCGTCATGATCAACTCCATCAGGTAGATCGGCGACGTGAACTCAAGCGTTCGCTCGATCGACGCGCCCAACCGCGACAACGTCTTGCCCATGACTTCGGTCGAGAAGTGTACCAACACCTGCACGACCGACATCACTTGATCGTGCTCCTCGGCCGTTGCTTCCATGACGACCAATCCGCGAGATTGGAAAGTCCGATGCACCCACTCGAGCGCCGCCTCGCCGCGACCGGGACACAAAACCACCCGCTGATTCTGAAGCGAATGCACCGACGGCCCGAACAGCGGATGCGTCCCGACCACATCACATCGACCGGCGTCCAGCATGGCCGCGAGCGGTTCGGTCTTGACCGAAGTGACATCCATTAGGATCGCGTCTTCCCGCATCACCGGGCCGATCGTCCGGATTAACTCGACCGTCGCATCGATCGGCACCGAGACGACAACCACATCGGCAACCGACGCGGCCTCGATCGGTTTCAGGCTTGTGTCGAGATCGGACACCATGACGGTATGGCCGACATCGGCGAACAGCTCGGCCATGCAGCGGCCCATCCCGCCGCGGCCGCCGATGACGGCGACGGTTCGAGGCTCGATGTCCGGCGGCACCTCGGCCTTGAGCGCCGCCTGCCGATCCCGGCTGCCCCACAGGATGAGGCGAAACAGGCTTTCCACCAGTTCGGTCGACAACCCCAGCGGACCGGCGCGACGACACCGATCTTCCAGCAACTCCCGCTCGCGCGGATAATCTCGAATGGGCACCCGGTGATCGCGCTTGTAGGCTGCGATTTCCCCGACCAGCCCGTATCGACGGGAAAGCAGTTGCAGAATCTCCCGATCCACCCCGTCGATCAAGGCCCGAAGCACCGGCAAGGGTCGCGGAAACTCTGCCTTTCCATCTTGATGCGACTCATTCATGATGATCGATCCTTTCACACACGGGCACGTGTCGGGCCGGACCCGTTCACGCACGGAACATGGATCAAGCCGCAATACGAAGAATCCGGAAATCCGACCCGATTGATTTCACGAAGTTTCGCACAGGTGATATTGTAAATCAGGATCAGGTACCCGATCATTCCCGGTAGATGATCAAGATAAACGAGAACCTGATTCTCCCTCCGCGTGAAATCACCTTCACCTATGCTCGCAGCCCGGGGCCCGGTGGTCAAAACGTCAACAAGCTGGCGACTCAGGTGACGCTATGGTTCGACGTCGCGGGCAGTCCCACATTAACGTCTTCTCAACGAAATCGGATCTGCACGAATCTGTCCACACGGATCGGCCGGGATGGGCGGCTTCGCGTCCGCTGTCGGCGAAGCCGATCTCAGGTGGAGAACCGGAGGATCGCACTCGAACGCTTTCAGGCATTGCTCGCCGAGGCCCTCCGACTACGAAAGACGCGGAAGAAAACACGCCCATCCCGGGCATCTCGCGAGCGGCGGCTTCGCGAAAAACGCCGCCAAAGCGAGCGAAAGCAGGCCCGGCGAGGCCGTTTCGGAACCCACGAGGACTGAATCTTCGGGGATGATTCATCGGAGCAGCTCCCGCGGCACCAAGAGATGATGCAACATAAATGGTTGTCTATCAGATCACAAAACCCTCCTGTTTTCGCCGGTCGGTTTTGACAGGTTGTCATAGGTCTGATAATCTCGCTATTGTTCCGAAAACCATCCATAAGCATATATGAATTATGATACTAAGTGTATGTCCTGCAACGCCGGTTGGATTGGGTGGTTGGTATTCTCCGAGATTCAATGATATGATTCCTTTCGGTAGCGGCTATGGGCCGATTGGACCCTTGTTGTACCCTCAGGATGCCCGGGGAGGGGAACGCCATGGACGACGCCCTGGGAATGAATGATGACGGACCGGCCTTGGCGGCCCTTCAGTGTGTCCGTGATCACCGAACCCTCCTTGACAGTTGAAAACACAACAGTTGAAACCACAATCGATGAACCCATAATCGAAGTACCCTCAACCGAGACCCGGTTATCGGGGTACACAAAGAGAACGCTTGTGCCGATAGACCCCAATGAAGGGCCCCCGATCCCGCGGCGGGGCTCGGCCCATCCGGAAATACGCATGCGACCTCGTCTCACGATTCTCAGTCTTCTGCTGTGCCTCGCACCAATCGCGGCATCGGGCTGCGTCGTACACCAACCCCGGGGCCAGGGTGAATACCAGCGTGTGAAGGAGCCCCGCACCGGTGCGATCTACCACCTTTATCTTCCCGTGGACTATGTTCGCAACAAGGGCCGGCATCCGAACTATCCGAAGGTCAAGCGCTGGCCGCTGGTGATGACCTTCCACGGCATGAAGCCCTACGACAATGCCATTCCCCAGGAGCGCGAGTGGGAGCAGGAAGCCGACATCTACGGCTATATCGTCTGTGCTCCGGAGTTGCGCACATGCGATTCCTTCATGGAGTACCCACTCACCAGGGAACACAGTTATGTGAAGAAGGATCACGAACGCGTGCTGGCCATCATGGACCATGTGTTTGTGAAGACGATGGCGGATCGGAAGCGGGTTTTGTCGACGAGTTGGTCCTGCGGCGGCTATCTGGCGCACTTCTTCCCGAACCGGCATCCCGACCGGTTTTCCTGCATTGCGACTCGATTGTCTAATTTTTCCCCGAAGCTCATGCGCGAAAATGTCAGCCCCGCCTATAAAAAGATACCGGTAGCCATCTTCATCGGCGACGGTGACTTTCCCGCTTGCAAGAACGAGTCGGAACAGGCGGTCGCGTGGTACAGGGCGCGCGGCTTCAAGGTGCGCGGAAAAATGATCGACAGCATGGGGCACCGGCGCATCCCGCAGACGGCCGCCGCCTTCTTCGCGGAACAGTTGGGCATCCAGCCGTTGCATCCCCTGGAGGCGTCCAAGACCGTCGCCAAGGTGCACATGACCGACTTCCACCCGTCTCCCAAGCTCCTCGCCGCCATGTCGCCACAGTCGATCGTCGAAACGGCACTGGCACGCCAGGACAAGCCGAAGTCAAAAATCCCGCCACTACCCAAGGCCCCCAAACCCGCCATCACCAAACGACCCACTTTCTCATACGTGAGCACCAACGCCGGCCGGGGCTATCCGTTCGGGCAGGAGCCGTATTACAATCCCAATCCGCAATCTCGGGACATCGCGGCCCGAACCGCGTCGGAAGCAAAGTCTCCTCCCACCGGCGCGAATACGACACGCATCGCCTCGGCACAATCTCGAAAAAAGGGCAATTGGCTTGAGCCGGTCTCCCCGCCGGGCACCATTGGCCGATCGCTGCCGAACGGGAAGCCGAAAGCCTCGTCTTCCCGAAAAGCGAGCACGAAACCTCGGCGGAGCAAAAAAAAGACTTCCCCAAAAAAGGTACGCCCCAGGAAGAAAACCGGCAAGTCGTCTGAAACGAAACAGACGGTTCAACGCGGCGCCAAGCCCGCCGGCGGCGATCGAACGGACGACGTCGTCGCCCGTAATCGTAGGCCCGCGCGCAAGAAGGCGTCGCGCCCGTTCGCTCCGAAGGATGCGGGTTCGCGGCGGTACGATTTGTGGAATGGCAGGAATCCTCGCGGCCGAAAGGGAACAGGACGACGCGTTGCCTCGACCGCTGAACCCGTGCCGACGCCCCGCACTTTGAATCGATCTTCCTTCGAGCCAACGGCCTCGCGCCGGCAACCCGCCCGCCGCGCCCGCCGCGTGAATATCGCGCTGGACGGGCCGGCTATCGGAACCGCGCCCTACTATCTTTCCTACAAGGTGAATCTTCCCAGAGATGTCATCGACGGGGCCGATTTTCTCTGGAAAGACAACGGCGTCTGGATCGGAGACGAACCCCAGGGCCGAAAAATCCTCGATGCACCCGGTCTCCACCGCGTTTCCGTTCTGATGGTCACCAAGAAGAACGAGGAATATCGCGGCATGGCTACCGTTCAGGTACTGGATGGGGATCCTTCCGCCTCGCGTGGCTACAAACGCAGATAATCTCTCCACCATTTCCTGTAGGACAGAATCATCTCCGTATGCTACCGTTTCATGCAGTGCGAGACCGGTCCGAGTCGCGCCCGTGAGGAAGCGTTCCCCCTCCCACATGGAGTATTTTACGTTTTGGCATTTCGACGTTTGCCGTATTCTTATCAGACGCATTCGAATCCTCCGGCCAATCCAAAATGTGAATGTGAAGACTTCCCGGCTTGATGGCGATGATAAGGCTGGAGGGAAAGCGTTTTTTTAACACAAACAGGGGGAAAACCAACATGTCCGCGACCATCACCCATCCGTCAAAATCCGGGAAGGCAAAAAAGTCCTCGCGAAACGCTCCATCGCACGCGTCGCCGCCGAATAGCCCTCCCCCGACCCACAAGTCAGAGGTTCCCGGGAATCATCTGGATTTCAATCGCATCACGAACACACAGTTTCTCGAAGCGGCGGAGTCCATGGGATTGGAGGACGACATTCAGTTGATGCTGCGGACGCCCTACCGGGAACTGATCGTCCAGATCCCCGTGCGGATGGACGACGGCCACCTGGAACTCTTTCACGGATACCGTGTGCAGCACAACGCCGTGCGCGGTCCCTACAAGGGGGGCCTGCGGTTCCATCACGAGGTCGATCTCAGTGAGGTTCGCTCGCTCGCGGCCCTGATGACCTGGAAGACGGCCCTGGTCGATGTGCCCTTCGGCGGCGCCAAGGGCGGCATCACCTGCGATCCGCGGCGGATGTCGAGAAAAGAGCTTCAGGCGCTCACCCGCGGCTTCACTCAGAAAATCGACATGATGCTCGGCGTCTATCGCGACATCCCCGCCCCCGACGTGAACACCAACGCCCAGGTTATGGCCTGGATCATGGACGAATACGGCAAGAAGCACGGCTACACCCCGGCCATCGTCACCGGCAAGCCGGTCAACCTCGGCGGCTCACAGGGGCGTGACCAGGCGACCGGTCGAGGCACGATGATCATCACCCGCGAGGCCTGCCGGGCCTTAGGCATCGATCTGAAAAAGTCCACAGTGGCGATTCAGGGATTCGGCAACGTCGGCTCCTGGACCGCCCGCCTGCTCGCCGAACTGGGCGCGACAATCGTCGCCGTCTCCGACGTGCAGGGCGGCATCTTCAACGAGAAGGGACTCGATCTGCCGAAGGTGTTCGAACACCTGAAGGCCACCGGCTCCGTCGTCGGCATGAGGGGCTCGAAACCGATAGACAATGAAGAAATCCTCACGCTGGATGTGGATATACTCGTCCCCGCCGCGCTCGGCGGCGTCGTCTCGGAGAAAAATGCAACCGACGTGCAGGCTCGGCTCGTGGTCGAGGCCGCCAATTCACCGGTCACCTCTCAGGCCGATGCGATACTCAACAAGCGCGGCGTCACGGTCGTGCCGGATATCCTGGTGAACGCCGGGGGGGTTACTGTTTCCTACTTCGAATGGGTGCAAAACCTGCAACAGTTTCGATGGGATCTGGAACGGATCAACGCCGAACTCGAAAAACGCATGGTCCACGCCTGGCAACAGGTGCATGCCATCCACAAAGAGGGGAAGCTGCCACTACGCATCGCCGCCTACCGCGCAGCCGTGGAAAAGGTCGCCGAAGCAACACGGCAGCGCTATTGACACAGTGTGCAACTGCTTCAATCAGTGCAAACCCAATCAGTGCCGCACCCATCTGAGTCGCGATCGTGCGGGAGCGGTAAACCCATACCCTCTCAGGACGATCACAGAACATCCGGATCATGACACTCTGCTGTCTATAATGAAAATTGCACGATCGCTGTGAGTCGATGCCCACCGCTCCCTGACAGTCGTGGCTCTGATCGATCGGTGAGAAATGCGAATGCCCGGGACAGGGGTCGAACCTGCACGAGGTTTTATCCTCACCAGGCCCTCAACCTGGCGCGTCTGCCAATTCCGCCACCCGGGCTGGGTTGGAGTCGGTTAACCATAGCCTCGGCGGTGGGGCGGGTCAAGACGAATGGGATGGGTCTTGGTGTGTCGGGTCCATGACACCTGAGGCGGCGGACCGACAGACGGACCGGCAGCTGGAGCATGATCTT
>JBHHUV010000135.1:0-7238 GCA_046754005.1 Phycisphaerae bacterium
ATCGCCTGGGATGACGTGCCGGGGACGCCCGCCGTCGATCCGGTGCTGGTCAACGATCTGGATCTGGTTGTCACCGACCCGTCCGGAACACAACACTACCCCTGGACGCTCGATCCGAACAATCCGGCCAACCCGGCCGTTCAGACGCAGGCGGACCACGTGAACAACATCGAACAAGTCTTCGTCGACGCCCCGGCTGCGGGGGTCTGGTCTGTCGATGTCGTCGGTTTCGACGTGGCCGCCGGGCCGCAAACCTTTTCGCTGGCCGCCTCTCCGTTTCTCGTCAACTGTTCCTCGCAGGGGATCGTGGCACTGGATTCAGCCTTGTTTGGTTGTGAAGCGAGTGCGCAGATTCGCGTGGTGGATTGCGATCTGAATACCGACAATGCCCTTGCGGAAACGGTGACGGTCACCGCGTCTTCTCCTTCCGAACCCGGCGGTGAGACCGTCGTGCTTACCGAGAACGGCGTTCAGACAGCCGACTTCCGCGGTTCTCTTATCATGAGCGAGACCAACAGCGCCGGCGTGCTTCAGGTCGCCGACGGTGAGACGATCACGATCAGCTATATCGACGCCGACGACGGCCAGGGCGGCACCAATATCACGCGAACGGCCGTTGCCTCGCTCGACTGCGTCAGCCCGGTTATCAGCAACGTTCAGGTCGTCGCCGTCGCCGCCGATTCGGCTACCGTCACCTTCGACACCGACGAATCTTCAATCGGAACGGTTCGCTACGGCACGGCCTGCGACGCGTTGCTGCAATCGGTGAATGAGGCTGATTCGAATACGACGCATACGCTTGTGTTGACAGGCCTGGGCGCGGGCAGCACATTCTTTTTTGCCGTCGATGCCGCGGACGCGCAGAGCAACTCGAGCACCAATGACAACGGCGGAGCGTGCTATACATTCTGCCGCAATGTGCTCTTTGCCGACAACTTCGAGACTGATCAGGGCTGGACCACGCAAGTCGCGGGCGCCACGGCGGGATTCTGGGAGCGAGGCGTTCCTGTCAACGATCCGGGATGGCCGAACGATCCGGCCTCGGACTCCGACGGAAGCGGTCAATGCTTTCTAACTCAGAACCAGATAGGAAATACCGATGTCGATAACGGAGCCGTGATACTCATCTCGCCGGTGATCCCACTGCCCGGCGGAGGCATCACCATCACCTATGACTATTTCCTCAAGCTCTCCAATTCGACCGGCGGCATCGATCGCCTGTTGGTTGAGATCAAGACCAGCCTCGGCCTCAATAGTTGGCTGGAGATCGCCCGCCACGACACCGACGGCGGCCTGCTCTGGCATCATAACGTGATCGATCAGGCCACGCTCGACGCCCTCGGTGTTGTGCTTGGACCCACCACTCAGCTTCGCTTCACCGCCAACGATGACGACCCGCAGGGCATCAATGAATCCGGGGTGGATGCCGTCGAGATCCTGAGTTTCGATTGCCAGGCTGGTCTGCCCATCCCCGGGGCCCCGATTGGTGTCAGCGCCACCGACGGGACGCGCTGTGATGGTGTTCAGATTGTGTGGAACGCCACACCTGATGCCGCCGACTACGAAGTCTGGAGAAATACGATCGATGACAACACCAGCGCGACGATGATCGCCTCCGGTGTGGCTCCCCTGAGTTTCGACGACACGACTGCCGGGACCGGCGATCTGTTCTATTGGATCAAGGCCTGTAATGTTTCGGGCTGCAGCCCGTTCAGCGCTTCCGACGTCGGTCACGTCGGCCTGCCTGGTGATTTCACCGACGACGGGTTCATCGATGGCGCCGACATCCAGGGTTACGTCGGCACGGTTGTCGTCACACCGTTGGATGCCTGTGTTGACGTGGCCGCGCCGATCGGTTCGTACGACGGCGCAGACATGGCGGCGTTTGTGTCGGCCCTGCTCGGGCCGTAGGACGCCTATACTCGTGTATCGATCGCCATGGCCGCGCTGTCGTTTGCCCATGGCATCCCTGTTTTGAGGCGCGATCAGTCGATCCGCTCCAGAAGGAGCATCATGTTGAGTAGATGGCGATGCCCGGCCGTCGGTTCTTTCTGCGGCGGCGGTCGTGTCTTCCCGACTCCGGTGTAGCTCGCGAACGCGGCATAACGCAGCGTCATCGCATAGCCATCGGGGACGAAATTCACCGCTTCTTCCTGCTTGATCAAGCCGGAAGCAACCACCGCGGCGCGAAGATAGTCCGTCAGCTTGAGCGTCATAAAGTCCGCCGTCGGTTTTTTGAGCACCGGGCGATTGCCCGGCAGGATCGCTGGGCCGAGCGCGGCGAAATCTCGAGGATCGTCGGGCGGTCCGAACCGCTGTGAGACCGGCCATCCCCAACCATGCTCCCCCAGCAACTCCGGCCCGGGGTTCACCAGCCGAAATGAAAACGCGCCCGGCCCACGAATCGACAGGTTGCGCGCTCGCGGAACGCCCAGGCCCACGAGTCGATCCCCCCAAAGGACACGATAGGTGTTGTCCGCATCATCCGAGCGAATCGTCAAAGTCGGGAGAATCATCGTGGTGCGCCGCGGCACGTGCCAACGAACGGAGTGCATCCCAAGGTTGTCTTCATCAGGCGGAGAATCGATGGGTTGAGCTACGCATATCTCGATCACCGCAATCACGCCATAGCGGCCGTCCACGATTTTGGCACGGCGCTGATCGATACGTTTAAGTTGTTCAAGGCGAACCTCAGGATCGTGTGATGCGGCCAGACGCTGTCGATCCTGCGGTGTCAGATGGCCCAACCGATGGAGCCAACGGCTTGCGGTTACTGCACGCGACGGCCTGAGCGAAACCACCAGTTCGTTCAATTCTTTGATATTGACACCCGACTTGACGGCGGCCAGGATACGCCAACGCTCCGAGGCGGGGTTGCGCGCGACGATGTCGCTGAGATGCGAGAAGATACGACCAGCGCTTCCGATGTGTTCACGGCTCAACAATCGACCGAGGAGGGCTAATAAACCGTTACATTCCGCGACATCCTCGCGCGCCATGAGTGATTGCAGAAGGTCATCCAATTCGCCAGCCTCTCGTCTCCCCGCGAGAAGGGCCTTTTCCGCCTGCTCCGCATATCCCTCCAATAGCAGCGCGGCCAGTGCATCTCGCTGCAACGACGGGGGACCCGACTCGGTGGCCTCGGTCAATGTTCGAAGAACCGGATCGGTCACATCCATCTGAACCAGAACGGGAAAGGCAGCCCCACGCGGCGATCCGACTTCGCGAAGGCTCGACGATGAAGCCCGTCGCCGCGACTGCTCGATGATGGTCGTGAATGCCTCTGCTCTCAGTCGGGCGTGCTCGTCGGGGCTTGTCGCATCGCGCATGATGGCATCAAAAGATCGGGAATAGATCAGATCGCCCAGATCGATGGAGCTAAGGACCGTGAGCAGTGCGCGCCTGTCCTCTCGTCGTTTCAACGAGGACCATTGTGTGAGAATGGGATCGCGCGGATCGCTCAGGATCAGGTTCAGGGAGCGCGCGGAACGGGCTAGGGGATCGGCCGAGGAACGGGTGACGGAGCCCATCAGCGCGATCAGCATCCGCGCGGCCTCTTCGCGGGGCAGGCGTTCGATGCGATCCAAGGCCGCAAGCCGTGCGGTCTCTGATGCGGTCGAAACGAGATTCCAATCGATTTCGATGCCGAGTATCAGGAGCGTGTCCATCGCGGATTGACAGATTGACTTGTCCTTGGAATGGAGTATCGCGCACAGCAGTTGCATCGCAATCTTGCGACTGTGCGTATCGCTGTCTTCGACATGAGATTGGATCATGTTGATCCATCCAGACTTGATTGAAGCATTTTTGGTTCGAAGCGCACGCAGGGCCGCGGGCGACACCGTTTCCTGGCCGGTAAAGTATTCCCAAACGGCATGGCGAACCTGCCATTCGAGACGCGACGCTGTCGATACGATCGCAGTATCCACGCGGGCGGCCCAGGCCTCCCGTTTCTCAGCGGGAAGGAGCGACTGCACGGCCGCGAGTTGCGTCAGGGCCAACGCCGCTGTTGCACCGGAATTGTGACCGAGTCGATCCAGGGATGCCTTGATCTCCGGAGACTCCGGCGTTCGCCTCGAAGCATCCAGCAAGGGACGCCCCACATTGCGTAAATAGGCCAAGTCAATTGTCTCAAAACCACCGTCGCCCCAGGAAAGCGTGATATTCCGGGCGCGCATTGACGTTTCAACAATCAGCAGTGCCCAGCCTGATGCTCGTACACCCTCGGCTCGCGCCTTGAGACGCTCCCGTGACGGTCCCTCCTCCTGTGAGATCCGCGGGCTGAGGTTGTTTTTCAAAATGAGTCGGCGGGCCGGATCGCCGTCTTGTTTGAGTTCCACGCGTTCATAGACCGTACCGCCCTGCAACGAATCCACCGGTTGTCGTTCCGGTGGTCCTGAAATGATGCGAAAGCCATAAAAGGCGCGCCGCTCTTTACCACTCAACACCGACTTGGATAACACGCGCGGCCCCGCATCGCGATCATAGAGAATGGGAATGCTCAGAAAGTGTTTCCCCGCACCGGCCGTCACCAGATTTCCATCATCTCGAAGGTTTGAGGTGAAAAGGGATACCGTCAGGCCCGATGTGAGATCCACCTCGGCCCATGATTCGAGATTCACCTGCCAGGATTCGGCAAGCTCGCGAATCTGCTTCGAAGATCGATCATGACACCAGGCATTTCGAATCGCGTGTGCCGTCTCCAGATCGAGGCCGGCCTCGCGTGCCCATCGGGCCAGATTGAGCATTGTTGCGGCATCCCGAATCGGTAGCCCGGAATCGAGCTCTCGAAAAATCATCCGATTCCAGAAGGTCTGAAACCCGGCGCTCCCCTCCCCGAGCGGCTTCTTGCCGATATCGGGGTTGAGCTTCCAGGCCCGGCGTACGCATTGAATCGCGGGGGACTCGAGTTCGGCATGAAAGTAGGCGGCCGCCCAATTCTGAAGCCGGTTTGCGTCCATCACTTGATCGATCTGTTGCGCTTCATCCAACATTCGATATATTTGTGCGATTTCCGATTTTTCCAGTGACAGCTCCAATGGGCCCGAACGGGTGCCGGTTTTGAATTGAATGCGCGCGTCATCTTCCTCGAGAATACGACCGGCATGAAACTTGCCGTCCTGAAGACGAAGAAGATCGGCTGATGCAGGGGTTGTGCTCAGCGCACCGATCATGGTCGCGACGATAGCGGGCAGGGCAAGCAAACGAATGGATGTCTTCGATTTCATGGCCAAAGCCGTGATGCGCCAACTGGAAACCAGAATGACTGCTCAACAGGATAAGATATCGCAGCTTGTGTCGAATGAGAAACGGGTAAGAAAAAAGCCCGCGGATTTGCATCCACGGGCTCCTTAGCTCCTGACTACTCTATGGCTCTGTCGGCGGGCACGAGGAAGAAGTCACGATCGAGAAAGTCAATCCTCGGCTTCATCCGTGCTGTCATCCGCACTGTCATCACAGGCGTCGTCGTGACTGTCGTCGCTGCTGTCGTCCTCGGTCAGCGACTTGTAGGCCTTTGAGAAGGACTTGAACGCGGCCTTGTAGAGATTGTTGTCGAAGTTTTGCAGACCTTGCTGGAAGTAACACTCGGCGCGGGTGACGTCCATTCCCGCGGCGGCGGATTGCATGATCCACTTTGAGACGATATCGCGAACCGATTCGAGCCGGCCGCCATGCGCCGCGGGGAGGAACAGGCTCACGAGGTTGTTTCGATGGAAGATATTCTCCTCGATCTCTCGCTCCCAGATTTCCTCGATGTGTTCCTGAAGCACCTCGACGTCGCCGTGAAGATGGAACAACCGCTCGTATGAGCCTTCGATCTCGGCTGAGTCGATGCCCTCATCGCAGAAAACAAAGTCTTCCAGAACTGACTCCGCGGCAAACAGCACGGCGTCGGCTGCGATGCAAACCAGCGAGGTGTTGCCCCCTTCGCCAAGAACGACCACAACCTCGTCGCACCCCCGGCTTGCCGCAGACCAGACAAGCCGCGCAGCCTGGAGGGCCACCTTCGCCGCGAACACCACAGTCGTGTCATTCCGATCGCTGCCGCAGATGCTCGAGTATGCGGCATTCGGAAATCCGGCGGATCGTCCGGAGTCATTCGTGTTCTGAAGTAGTGCGGGTGTGTTGGCTGCGAGCGTGCCGACGGCCTGACGCAATCGGTTCATCTCCGGCATGGCTTCTTGGAACACGGCCAGGTTCTCATCCGTCATCGCCAAGACACGGTCCTCCGCATCGAGCGTGATGGACTCAATTTCCGTCATGTTGCGCGAAGCCGCAATCGCATGATAGGTGGACAAGATGTCCAGCAGCGCTTCCCGAACCGCGACCGGATTACCCGAAGGGGTGGGCAACACGTCAGGTTGGACGGCCGGTTCTTCGATGACAACCTGCGTGTCTATCGGCTCCGCCTCCACCGGATTGACGAAATCCGGGAGGATCGCATCGATACCGATATCTCCCTGTGTGTCGATTGGATCCTGGATGGCATCCTTGACGGCCGTTGTCCCAGTCCCCTCCGGCACCGGCGGATCGAATGTGCCGCAAACCGCGGCTGCCGCGGGAAGAAGAAGAAACACGGGTAAGACGATTCCCTTCAGCCAATACGATACAATTCTATTTGTCTTTTTCATGAGGATGCTCCTATTTCTGACATCTTGTCGATCCTATGCGGATGAGTTCACAAAACCTGTCGAGCCGAAGCAGGCGGCGCGATGGGTGTCATGGCCATTTGAGTCATCTGAGACCGGTCGTGTCGGACACATGACCCTCACAGCGACCCATTCTACTACGGAAGGGATGCGATTCAAACCCGGCGTATCGATTTGAGGACGTTTCAAGAGTATGCGGGCCGCCGGATTTTATCACCCCATCGACAGGCCCGATCCCATTCTCATCGGAAATACACGTAATACCAGCCTTTCGATCCACGAAGCGCATGCCTGATATTGACCTGCACGATCGCAGGCTTGTACAATGGATCATTCCGGTGTCCGGTTCTGGAACAGCCACGCCGTCAATGGTTTGAACTCTACAGGAGAACGTTGAAAGCCACAAAAAGCACGACCAACGGTGTCCAACCGGAACGGGCCGTCCTCGTCGGACTCATGCTCCCGGGAAGCGAACCCTCCGGTACCCGTTACGACCCGCTCGCCGAACTCGCCGCGCTCACCACCGCAGCCGGCGCGCAGGTGGTCGGCCGATCCATCCAGAACCGATCTCGAATCTGCGCATCGACC
>JBHHUV010000136.1:0-7197 GCA_046754005.1 Phycisphaerae bacterium
ATGGCAGGGGGTTCCGTTGATTTCCCGGATGCCTTGATACTCGACGGTGGCGGCATTGAGTTCCATCTGATAGGCAGAACTGTCCAGGTAATTCGGTGGAAACAGGGCGCTGCGTTCGCGCGTCCGACCTTCGGCGGCCTCTCCAGTAAAACACAGCTTGACTTCGTCGTGGATACTGGTCGCAAAGCGACCGTCTGAGGCAAATCGGAATGCCGTGCTGTTCGAGGTTTTGGACGAAACCTTGGTCCCCTCGATAAACACCTTGTGGGCGTCGTCGTTGGGACCGCGTTCGGCCGTGACTTGTCCGCTGATGACGGAAACAAGGCTGGAAAGGGTGCCGGTCCCCTCGTATTGAGCATGATAGGAGATCGAGCGAAGGCCAATCGCGGCGCTGCGGGCATTCGTCAGAACCTCGACGGCCTTGGGGGCGCGAGCGGGATCTGCGAATGCCGGGATTGATAACGTCAGTGAGAGCATGCCACTGAGAAGAATGTGCATTTTCATACGGTGAATCTCCTTGTTCGTCGTGCCCGAATCGACATGCGAGGCCGTCAATCGAGCATTCTGAGTTCAGGTTTGGAAATCGCGCGGCCAACCACGGCCGAGGACGCTCATGTATTCGCAGTGATCCATCAAACTGACCCGCGTGAGAATCGTATCATGCCGCACGTGGGATTATCGTCGGAAACCCACAGTATACCACAGGTCCGACCCACATGGCACAGTGCTGATAACTCTCATACCGATAAGATCTTGCATCAGAGCAGGCCCCGGAAAACGAAGGGGGCCGGGAGCCGTTTCCCCGCCGATCAACCGGGGCGCAACGAAGATATGGGCCTCGTCGGAAAGGTTTTCGCGAATGAAGGCGCCGATCGTATGACCGCCGCCTTCAACCATCACGTTCGTCATCCCCCGCGTGTGAAGAACTTCAAGCAGGCGGCCGAGATCGAAGCCGCGGCGACGCAGCGGGATCGTGATGACTTCGCATCCAGCGCACTCGAGGGAACGACGTTTTTGATCACCGCCCGTGCGAGTGCCCTTCTTGAGAGAAGCCGTGACGATCAGGGTCGGTGTTTTTCGTGCCGTTTGGACAAGGTGGGCGCGGCGTGAGATTCGCAGATTGGGGTCAAGGACAACACGAGTAGCTATTCTACGAGGCCGCGCCAGCCGGGCCGTCAAGTCAGGATCGTCGGCAATCACGGTACCGATACCGATGAGGATGGCATCGACCCGGGCGCGAAGGGCGTGGCCCTTCGCCCGGCTGGCGCGAGAGCTGATCCACTTCGAGTCGCCACCGCGCGTGGCGATTTTGCCGTCGATCGACTGCGCCCACTTGAGAATCACGTAGGGCCGATGTTCGCGATGAAAAGTGATGAACGGGGCATTGAGTGCCGCAGCCTCTGCGCGAAGCAAACCGGTCTCCACACGGATCCCCGCGGCGCGAAGCTTCCGAATGCCGCGACCGGCGACGAGCGGGTTGGGATCGCGCATCGCGACCACAACGCGCCGGACACCCGCGTGGATCAACGCATCGGCGCAAGGCGGCGTCTTGCCCACATGGCTGCACGGTTCAAGCGAAACATAGGCAGTCGCTCCACCCGCGTTCACGCCGGCTTGCCGCAAGGCGTTGACCTCTGCATGCGGCCCCCCGAACCGTCGGTGAAAACCCCGGCCGACGATTCTGCCGCGCCGAACAATCAGGCAACCCACCATCGGGTTCGGCTCGACATAGCCCCGGCCCTTGCTGGCCAGATCGAAGGCCTGTTGCATAAACTCACGATCTGGCTGGGTCCATTCGGGCATTAGATGAATAGAAAAATAGGGAACAATAGTGCGTTCAAGTTGCCCGCCCCCTTTAACTCAAACCGTATTCCTTCAGCTTGCGATAAAGGGTTCGGGCGCCGATGCCGAGTTGCTTGGCCGCCTTTTCGCGGTTGCCGCCGTGCTGGGCGAGGGCCTGCTGGATGGCCAGTTTGTTCAGCTCGGCCAGCGTCACGTTCAGATGCCGCGGGCCGACCGGCACGAGGTCCGTGCTCATGTTGATCGGCGGGGCCGACGGCAGATCGCTCACGTCCAACGTGTCCCCCTCGCAGAGCACGACCATCTGATTGATCACGTTCTGCAATTCGCGAACATTCCCCGGCCAGCGATAGTTGTGCATCAGCCGAAGGGCCTCGGGCGTGATACTTTGCACCTTGCGGTTATGGATGGCGTTGGCCTGTTGAACAAAGTGATGGATCATCGGCGGGATGTCCTCGCGGCGATCGCGCAGCGGCAGAAGATTGATCTCCGCCTGGTTGATCCGGAAGAAGAGATCCTCGCGGAATGTTTTTTCAGCAACCGCCTCCTTCAAATCCCGGTTCGTCGCGGCGACGACCCGGACATCCACGTGAACCGGCTTGCTCGAGCCGACGCGGATAATCTCCCCGCTCTCCAACACGCGAAGGAGCTTGGCCTGCATCGTCAGCGGCATGTCGCCGATCTCGTCGAGAAAGACCGTACCGTAGTCGGCCTCCTCGAAATAGCCCTTGCGATCGGTGTTGGCGTTGGTGAACGAGCCCTTGATGTGCCCGAATAGCTCCGACTCCAGGATGCCGTCGGAGATGCCGGCGCAGTTGATCGCGACGAAGGGCTTATCACGTCGATCGGAGTTGTTGTGTATGGCCCGGGCGATGAGTTCCTTGCCGGTGCCCGACTCGCCGTAGATCAACACCGTCAGCTTCGTGTCGGCCAGTCGTCGAACACGGTCGAGGACACTCTTCATCGCTCCGCTAGCGGCGATAAGACCCTCGAACGAGTCGGCCCGGTTGAGCTGCTCGTGCATGAGGTGGTTTTCGCGAAGCACCTTGGCCTGCCGGGCAGCGCGGTCGACCTGCTTGCGGAGAAGTTCGAGATCAAGTGGCTTTTTGAGATAGTCAAAGACGCCGGCGTCCTTGAAGGCGTTTCGAGCAAGCTGCTCGTCACCGTGGGCGGTGATGAGGATGGCCTGGGTCCACGGGCTGATTTCACGCGCCTTGTGGAGCACATCCAACCCGTTCAGGCTGCCGCCTAGTCGATAGTCAGAGACGACGACATGCGGAGCCCGCTGCTTCATCGAGTCGAGGGCGGCGTTGCCGGAGTCGACGAGATGGCATGCGTGACCGGCACGCTCAAGGCCCTCCTTCACGGCCTCGCCGTGAGAGGGTTCGTCTTCGACGATGAGGATGAAGGCCGTTTCGGACATGGCAGTTCCCAGGGCATTTTAGCCGAGAATCGGATTCTCCGCCACGGAGGATTGGCCGACGGGCGATGGGGCGTGTACGATAGAAGCGCGTGTGGTGGCTGTTCCACCTTGTTCATTGTGATGAAGGGTCACTGTAGTTTCGGCCACGATAGAGAACCTGGGTTTTCAATCATGCGCATTGAGACTATTTCCAGACTCATGTAACTTTTTAAGTTCATGCTTCTGAAGAACAGCCGGATCCATTGACTCTTCCCCTATTTCTCTCTCAGGAGTGTTTCATGCGTATTGCCTTGGTGAACCCGATCGCGCGACGCTCGCAAGGCTATCACACTGCCGGCAGCTATATCCCGCAGTTGGGTCTTCAGGTGCTGGCTCGGCTGGTACCGGACGAGCATGAGGTCGAGATTATCGATGAGATCTTCGGAACCAAGGACACCGACGCCCTGCTGGCGTCGAACCGCTACGACCTTGTGGGCCTGACGGCCTACACCAGCGGGGCCACGCGAGCCTATGAGATCGCCGCGGCATGCCGTGCCCGAGGGATCCCAACCATCATGGGCGGTCCGCATGCCTGGGCCTGCCCGGAAGAGGCCGGCACACATGTCGATTCCGTCGCCGTGGGTGAATGCGATGAGATATGGCCACAAATCGTGCAAGACGCCGCGGCCGGCCGGCTCGAATCCCGGTACCAGGGAACTTTCTCAAACCTCGACGGAACGGGGAGAGGGATGGCGGATCAGTCGATCGAGCCTGTCAACGGTCGATACACGCTCGCGGCCATCCAAACATCGCGCGGCTGCCCGGTCGGCTGCGAATACTGTTCAGTGACCCAATTCAACGGCGCCGCCATTCGCCGCCGCAACATCGCGGAAATCATCGAAGAGTGGAATAAAACGTCGAAAAACGTCCTGTTCGTTGTCGACGATAATTTCTTCGGCGTAGGCCCCAGCCACGCCGAGTGGGCCAAGGAATTGCTGCGGGCCATCGCGAAGCATGGCAAAAAGCGAATCTGGTTCGGCCAGACGACGATCAATATGGGCGACGATCCTGAAGGATTGCGTCTCGCCTACCAGGCGGGATGCCGAAGCATGCTCATCGGTTTCGAGACCTTCAACGAAGAGGCCCTCCGGCAGTATCACAAAGGCATCAACCGCAAGAACCTGGCGAGATATCAGTCCCTCATCGGCGGTTTTCACAAGGCCGGTATCTCCGTCATCGGGGCCTTCATCATCGGATCAGGGGAGGATGTGCCGCAGACCGTCGCCGATACCGCCCTGGCAGCGGTCCGAGTCGGTGTCGACATCGTTCAGATCACGAATCTGACCCCCCTGCCCGGCACTCATACCTTCGAGCGCCTTCGCTCGGCGGGCCAACTGCTCGCGACCGATTACCCCCAAGATTGGGAGCGATACACATTCACTGAAACGGTGTACAATCCCGCTCATATGACGGCGCGGGAGCTGGACGAGGCGATGTACGAACTCAGGTATGGGGCCGCCACGCGAAACTGGGTTTGGAAGAGAGCGTTTCGAACCCTCGTTCAGACGCGATCTCTCAGCACAGCGCTGTTCGTATTCGAGACCAACCGGGGCTGGAAACAACTGGCCAAGGTACAGTCACCAGCGGACGCGGAGCGGTTCGGGTTCACGCCCAGACGATCCGACCGGTTGAACAAAATCTTCCGAGCCTTCAAAATGCACCTCATTCCACGCGCTGCCGGTCCGGTGGAGTCTGCACCGGGCAATCCGTCAACGAAGCGAAGCAGCCTGGCCTTGCCGGTCTTAAGTGCGCCGGCCTCCGGCCGTCCGTAGGGGGTGTATCAACCGCGATTGTTACGCCGATAATCAACATGACTGAACTCACACATGGATTCGACGCGGCCGACAGCCTTGTCGAGCCCTGACACAAGGAGCCTTGGTGACGACCCTATCCACACCGACAAAAGCACATCACGTCTGCGATCTTGATGAATCTCGCCCAGTCTGCGTCCTCAAGGCCGTCGGCAGGCCGAACTGGATCCCCATGTTTGCCATCATCCTGATTCACCTCGGTGCACTGCTGGCATTCGTTCCCGCCTTCTTCACCTGGAAGGCTGTCCTGACTACCGTCGTGCTACAGGCCGTCTGCGCGATGAGTATCACCATCGGCTACCACCGGCTGCTGACACATCGCAGTTTTCAGACGATCAAGCCGATCGAGTATTTGCTGAGCTGGCTCGGGAGCCTGAGCTGGCAAGGCGGACCGATCCTGTGGGTGGCCACGCATCGGCTTCATCATCAACATTCGGACGAAGATGAAGACCCACACTCGCCGCGGCACGGCTTTTTCTGGTCGCACACACTTTGGTGCTTCAAGTTTGACCCGAGCTTCTCACCGTATGACAAGTACAGTCAATACGCCAGGGATCTTGCCAAAGACAAAGGGCACGTCTTCATCGAGCGGACGACGCCGTTGTGGCAGTTTGTCCTGGCGGGCCTCCTGTATCTTTGGGGTGGCTGGCCCTGCGTGATCTGGGGCGCCCTGGTTCGGCTGGTGTATGTCTACCACATCACGTGGCTGGTGAACTCCGCGACGCACACCTGGGGCTATCGCAACTTCGACACGGATGACCGCTCGCGGAATCTCTGGTGGGTCGCCCTGCTGGGTTTCGGCGAAGGCTGGCACAACAATCATCACGCATTCCCGTCTTCGGCGCGGCACGGTCTGAAACCCTGGGAAATCGATTTCAGTTGGATGGTGATCCGCGCCATGTCCTGGATCGGCCTCGCCTCGGAGATCCGCCTTCCAGGATGCGGCGCAGCCCGCTTGAGAAGATGATGCCCGCCACATCCAACAGATTCGTTCTGGATCACGCCACGTCCCGGACGAAGCATCGTTCGGTCGAAACCCCGATCAGCCTGACAAGCAGAATCCAAGGAGACATCCTCCTATGACGACAACAACGGCGACGGACCCACGGATCGATATGACACCGCGCATCGTCCACCCCATGCACCCCCGGGGTTCGCGCGCACGGGTGCTTCTGAGCAGCGTGTTCGGTCCCTACGCCCAGGACGACGAATACGGCAGCCGCAGAATCAACCCGATGGAGCTGTATCACAACCAGGTGACGCGCGTGCAGGGACCGTTTTCGCTGCGGATGTTCCACCGATCCTGGGGGCTCATGATGATTCAGGCCAATATCGACGCCCCGAGCACGCTTCTGGATTTCCCCGACCTGGACCGCTTCATCCATGAAATCTCGACGAATGAGTACGACATTGTCGGCATCAGTTCGATCATCCCGAACATCGGGAAGGTGCGAACGATGTGCGAACTTGTTCGCGAACGCTTACCCGCTGCCACAATCGTCGTCGGCGGCCATGTGGCGAACATGCCGAACCTGAACGAGCGGATCGACGCCGATCACATCGTGAATGGCGAAGGCGTGCGATGGATGCGACGGTTCCTCGGAGAGGATGAAAATCGACCCATCAATCATCCCCGGATCCAGTCCGGCTTCGGCACCCGCATCATGGGAGTCAACCAGTCTGAAAAACCGGGAGAAGTCGCCGCCACCCTGATCCCATCTGTGGGCTGTCCCCTGGGGTGCAACTTCTGTTCAACTTCCGCGATGTTTGGCGGCAAGGGCCACTGCGTCCATTTCTATGAAACCGGCGATGAACTTTTCGAGGTGATGTGCGGGCTGGAGCGCGATCTTCGTGTCCGATCGTTCTTTGTCATGGACGAGAATTTTCTCATGCACCGTAAACGGGCGTTGAGGCTGCTGGAATTGATGAGTGAACATGGCAAGTCATGGGCACTGTATGTCTTCAGCTCGGCGAACGTGCTGTGTCGATACACGATGGAACAACTGGTGGGCCTGGGAATCTCCTGGGTCTGGATGGGCCTGGAGGGCAAGGGTTCTCAGTACACCAAGCTCCGCGGTTCCGACACCCACGACCTGGTGCGCACACTCCAGTCCCACGGCATTC
>JBHHUV010000137.1:0-7129 GCA_046754005.1 Phycisphaerae bacterium
AGAGACGCCGCGGCAGCCGTCTTCGATCAAACAGGTGTCGAATCCCAGGCTTCGGGCATCCAGGGCCGTGAACTTCACACAATAATCCGTCGCCAGTCCCATGATGTAAACGCGATCGACGCGCTGCTCTTTCAGATAATCGCCGAGACCGGTCGCGTTGCGGTGGTCGTTGTCGAAGAATCCGCTGTAGCTGTCGATGCCCGGGTCGATTCCCTTGCGAAAAACGTGGGCGATTCGGCTGGTGTCCAATACGCTGAGCAGGGCGGCCCCCGGGGTGTCTTGAACGCAGTGGACCGGCCAGAGGATTTGTTCGAGACCGTTCAGCTTGATCGTGTCGCCGGGATCTTTCCCCGAATGATTCGCGGCGAAGCTGCCGTGGTCCGGCGGGTGCCAGTCCTGCGTGGCGACGATTAGATCGAACCTCGGCATCAGCCGATTGGCTATGGATACCACCGCGTCGCCATCCGGTACCGGGAGGGCGCCGCCGGGGGTGAAATCGTTTTGCAGGTCCACGAGGATCAGGGCGTCCATGAGCGTCCCTTCGGATTGTACGTTCGATAGGCGCGGGGAACGCCATCGGTGATCGGCATGGCCGCGCTGGTGCTTGGCCATGCCACCCGACCCCTCCCTTACGGGCGCGACGCGCTGCGGGTTCGGGCTTCGAGGATCAGGCGGGTCTTCAGTTCGTGCAGGCTCGATTCGAGACCGACAGGGTACTCGTGCGGATTCTTGAACCGCTTGATGCCCGTGTGCAATGCCGCTTGTTGTTCACCCGCGCGTCGGCGGATGTCCTTCAGCGGTGGAGACTCATAGACACAGGTGCCTTTTCGGAAGATGGGCACGAGAAGATCGGAAAACGGCGTCCCCTCGGCAATCGTCTTACGCCGCGTCATGTCCTGGGGATCGACCATGGTGCAGTCTCCGCGAAGTTCGCTACGTTCGTCATAAATGGCGTCGGCGATGAGCCGGTCGTTATCGTGGAAACGACGGACCTGAAGAATCCCCGGGTTGGATATCTTGATCGCCTGTTCGGAAAGCTTCAATTTATAAGACCACGCCTCACCCGGTCGGCGGATGGCTGAGAGCTTATAGACCCCGCCTAAGGCGGACTGATCATGGCCTGTGACGAGCCGGGTGCCCACGCCCCAGACGGCGATCCGGGCGCCTTGATCCTTGAGACTTTCGATGGTGTGTTCGTCGAGGTCGTTGCTGGCGACGATGACGGCCTTGGGGAAGCCCGCGGCGTCGAGAATGCGGCGGGCCTCGATGCTGAGGTAGGCCAGGTCGCCGGAATCCAGGCGAATGCCGACCATTTCGTGACCGTGCGCGCGGAGGCGTGTACCGGTCTCGACGGCGCGGCGTACACCTTCCAGTGTGTCGTAGGTGTCGACAAGAAAAACGCAGTTATTGGGCATGGCCCGGGCATAGGTCTCGAATGCCTCCTGCTCGGTGTCGAAGCTCATGACCCAACTGTGGGCGTGGGTTCCTCGGACGGGGATGTTGAAGAGCTTGCCCGCGAGGACGTTGGATGTCGCCGCGCAGCCTCCGATAAACGCGGCGCGGCTGGCGGCGATGGCGCCGTCGATACCGTGTGCGCGGCGGAGGCCGAATTCCAGGACCGCCTCGTCCCGAGCGGCCTGACAGACACGAGCAGCCTTGGTGGCGATGAGCGTCTGGAAGTTGATCATGTTCAGAAACGGAGTTTCGAGGATTTGTGCCTGAATGATCGGACCTCGGACCCGAACCAGCGGCTCGTGCGGGAATACGACGGTTCCCTCGGGGATCGCATCAATGTCGCACTCGGGTTTCATCTCGCCCAGATACTTGAGGAAGGCCGCCTCGAAGAGCGGCTTGTCGTCATTGCCCCGAAGGTCCGCGAGACAGGCCAGATCGCTCTCGTCGAATCGGAATCGGTCGAGGAAGCCGATCAGGTATTCCAACCCGCAGGCGAGCGTGAAACCACCATTGAATGGGTGTCGGCGATAAGACAGGTTGAAGACGGCCTCACGATCGTGGACACCGGCCTTCCAATAGGCGTAGGCCATGGTGAGCTGATAGAGGTCGGTCAGCAGGGCCAGCGAGGTGCGATAAAGATCGTTCGGCAATGTCATTCGACGGGCTCCCCCTTTTGAGAGCAGACAATTCTTCTACAGGGGGGTGGGTATTGCGTCAAGTCCCGCGTGTGCGACGGGAGCGAAACGTCGATACGTCGAAACGTCAAAAAGTCAAAATAACGACAACAAAAACAGCCATGATAGGATACCTGGCGTTCGTGTTCGGCATGCTTACCCGTCCCATGCTGCCGGGACGTGTAAGCATGGCACCCGGTGTTCGCCTGTATAGGACGGTATCAGCGAGACAGGCGTGTACCGCTTCCTTACGGGCGCGGCTCTGACGATCCGGGTGGTCCGTATATATTCTGCCTCGTTGATCGGTAGGATAATAGGGGCCACACGGCGCCATCAGCGGTGAATCTGAAATCTCTCCCATTTCCTCCTGCGCCTGCGCCAAACATATCTTAATCTTTTCCCAGACTACCCAATGCCTACAGGCGACGGGTGGTTGTGCGGTCGAAGCCGACCCTCCTTTCCACAACCGGCGACGGCGGAGTCCGGTTCGAGGAAAGCCGTATCCCCTCGTAGAAGGAGGAGCCCACGAATAGTCACTTTTATCTTCCGCCGAGGAGCCACACCGATGAATCTGCGATTGACCGGCATGCTCTGTGCGGGGGCATGGTTCGCCGTGGCGGCGGGCGCCTGTGTTCCACCGGAGGACACGGTGTCACTGAACTCGCCGTCTTTAACCGATTTCAGGGAGCAGCGTACGCTGGGCGAGTACTTCGCCTATCACAATGATCAGGGCATGATGGCCGATCGATCCATCGCCGACATTCACTTCATCCCACACACGGCCGAGCTGTCCGGCACCGGGCAGGCGAGACTGGAGCGCTACGCCGAACTGCTTTCGACGACGGGTGGAACGCTGCATTATGACACCCGGCTCGGCGACGCGGACCTGGTCGAGTTGCGGATCGCATCCGCAAAGACGTTCATGTCCAAGGCCGTTCCCAGCGTCTATCCAATCGATGTCGTTGTGGGGACCGCAGGCGGACGCGGGATGCCCGCATCCGAGTCCACGGGTGGGCAGGAAGTCGCCCGACAACCGGAACTTCGAGGGACCGCGTATCATCTGAGAGGAGCCGTTGGCGGCACTTCCGCAGGAGGATGACCCATGAAACACGCAATTATTTCCTATTTTGCCGTACTCATTTTAGTACCTTTCGGTCTGGGTTGTTCGGAACAGAAAGAAAAGGTCGCGGAGCTCGAAGCCCCGTCGATCTCGCCGACAACCTACTACGCAGCCGGTCAGGTGCTGGAACATCAGAACGATCTGATGGGAGCGATCCATCAGTACAGCAAGGCGATCGAGGCGGATCCGCAACTGACGAAGGCCTACAATCGGCTCGGTTTGATCTTCCAGAAGATGAACCGGATCGAAGACGCGCAGTTGATTCTCATGCAGGGAATCGAGGAGAACCCCGATTGTGCCATTCTGCGAAACAACTTCGGGTTCTGCTCGCTGCAGAGAAACAACTACTCCGGGGCCGAGCAGCAATTCCGCAAGTCGCTGGAGATCGCGCCGAAGTTCAGCCAGGCCTGGATGAACCTCGGAATCGCGCTGAGCCGGCAAGGGCGCTTCGGCGAAAGCGTTGCCTCGTTTCAGCAGGTGGTTCCCGTGGAAGTGGCCTATACCAACGTGGCGTCGGTCTGCATCGACATGCTGGACTATGAGCATGCGGCCTGGGCGCTGCGGAATGCGCTGGCCAACAACCCGGACTACGCCCCGGCGAAGGATCAGGTCGACAATGTGACCCGACTGGCTCAGGCCGCACGGGAAGAGGCAATCGCCGCCGAGAAGCAGGGTGGATGGGCCTCACTGGCCTCCTATCCATCGTCGGACAACACGACCGAGGGGAAATCGATTCTGTCACCACCGTTGGGGGACGCCCGTTTCGCCGACAAGAAACCGGCCGAACCACATGATGAATCCGTGATCAAGACTTCCGTCAACGCGGATTCCTGATCGGGAGAAAACGTCAAGACGTCAAAAAGTCAAAACGTCAAAAAGTCAAAATAGATCGATAGAGCGGTGTGCCTCATTCTTTTTCAAAGGATGGGGTACCCGCTCGTTTTACGATTGTGCATTATCACTGGGTGCCCCGTCCCAACCGAATGAAAAGGTGGGGAATGGGTTCACTCAACGATGGGTGATCACTGCTTGAAGCAGTGGCACACATGCATGCTTACCCGGCACACGTCACACGGCACACGGTGTTACTCCGACGGGTGTTGGGGGATCGTTCGACCGTGGGGATCGTGTCCGGGGCGGGTGAGGTCCTGGTCGAGCCGATCACGCAAATCAGGCGAGATGTAATGCTCCAACCGTTCCGCGGGTTCGTGCAGGTGATCGAGCGGCAATTCAAAATGCTTATCGAGATAAGACTCCCAGAGCCGATGTGACCGGACAAGCTGCGAGGCGGCTTCGATCCCACGCGGATTGAGGGTGTAAGCCCGGTTGCCGGCCGGATCAACCGACACAGACGGCTCGATCAAACCATCCCGGATCAATGAATGCAGTGCACGGCGAGTCAGACGCGTGTCGCCGACGGCCTTGAGAAGATCGCTTCTACCGATCGATGAAGCCCTTTCGCGGTTTCGTTCATGCCATCGATAGAGCAGGCCGAGGATGTCTTCGCGAATGATCTGAAGGCGAAGCGCCAGTCGGCGGACACATTTGCTGATGAGCCCATGACGAGGCGCCGCAAACAAGGCAACGACGAGGATGAGACCGCTGAGGACACCCGTCAGGGCGGCGGTGTTGGTGTCGGCGTAGGTGCCGATGAGGGCCGGGCCGAAGACGATGATCAGTCGGCTGGCGACGGCGGAGACTGCGCCAATCAACAAGCTGAGGACGATCATGCGGCCGAGGCGATCGGTCATCAGGTGGGCCGCGGCGGCGGGAACGATGAGCATGGCGATGACCAGAATGGAGCCGACGGCCTCGAAATTGGCAACCGTCGTGATCGCGACCATGATCATCAGGGCGTAGTGCATGAGATTGGCGTTGATCCCGAGGCTGGTGGCGAGTGCGGGATCGAAGGCGGAGATCTTGAGTTCCTTGTAGAGCAAACCAACGAACAACAGGTTCAAGAGCATGACCGCTGAGAGCGTCCAGACGACCTGCGGGACACCCTCGGCGAGGGCGTCGAAGGGGACGTTTTCGATGTTGCCATAGAGGACGCAGCCGGGATCGAGATCGACGTGGTCGGCGGCCCGGCGAATGAGAATCAGACCGGCGGCGAAAAGAATACTGAAGACGACCCCCATCGCGGCGCCCTCCTCGACCTTGCCGAAGCGGCTGACGGTCTGTGTCAACAGGGCTGTGAGCGCGCCGACGATGACCGCGCCGAGAAACATGGGCAGCGACGCCCGGCTTTGCGATATCAGAAACGCGATCGCCAGACCGGGCAGGACGGCGTGGGAGATGGCGTCGCCCATAAGGCTCATCTTTCGCAGGACGAGAAAATTTCCGAGCAGGGCGCACGAACAGGCGCTGAGCACGCCAACGAGCACGACCCAACCGTCCATTTCCCAAAGCCATTGATTCATGGCGCCACCCCGATTTGATGCGGCGACGGTGGAATCCCTCGGACTTCCTCAACGGCGCGTTCGAGTTCACGGACGATGTCGGGTTCGAGGACGTGCTCGACCCAGTCGGCATCGCGATCCACATGCGAGGGGGCGATGTCGGCGTATCGTATGAGATACATCTCCCAGAGGCGGTGATTGCGCAGGATCCGAGCGGCCTCGGGCCGCCCCTTCCGCGTGAGCATGACACGGCGATCGGTGTCGAACGTGACGGCGCCGCGTCGTTCTGCCCCTCGGATCAGCCGTCTGAGAAGCCCCTGTGTCCACCCGCGTTTGGAGAAGAGTTCCCCGAATGCGACGCTTCGCGTTTCGCCCGACTGTTCCTCCGCTTCGGCCAAAGCGCGAAGCAGATTTTGATAGCCGATCTTCAGGCGAAATTGGCGCGCACGCGTCAGGGCCGCGACGACACCCCGGCGCGGGGCGAGCAACATGCTGACGAGGAAGAATACGCCGGCCATGACGACGATGATCGGGCCGGTCGGCATCCTCGGATACATCGAACTGATCGTCGAACCAAGCCAGCCGCTGAGCGCGCCGAGCAAGCCGGCGATACACGTCATGGAGAGCAGGCCGTCGGTCCAGAATCGGGCCGTCGCCGCGGGAACGATGAGCAGGGCAATGACGAGAATGAGTCCGACGGACTGGAGACCGACGACCGTTGTGAGGACGACGAGCCCCATCATGAGCAGATCGATGAGGACGACGGGCCATCCCTGCGCGGCGGCGTATTGCGGATCGAAGCAGATCAGCCGCATTTCCTTGAAAAACATCACGACGCAAAAGAGCGCGATCAGGGCGGTTGCGCCGATGATCCATGCGTCGCTGGCAAGCATGCCGGCCGACTTGCCGTAGATGAAGCGATTCACGCCGGCCTCGTTGCCGGTGTTCATCTTCTGCACGATCGTCATGAGCACGATGCCCGTCCCGAAAAAGACGCTGAGCACGACGCCGATGGCAGCGTCTTCCTTGAGACGCGAGTAGCGGCGTAGTCCGATGACGGAGAAGACGCCGAGGATGCTGGTCGCGGCGGCGCCGAGGAGGAGGGCGGTGAGGCTCTTCTCGCCGGTCAGCAGAAAGACGGCGGCGACGCCGGGGAGGGTAGCGTGGCTGAGGGCATCCCCCATCATGGCCCGCTTGCGAAGATAGGCAAAGGTTCCGACGACGCCGGCGGCAATGCCGAGGAGCGTGGTGCCGACGACGACCACGAGGGTGTTGTAGTCGTGAAGGCCGAAGGCGGCGGATGTGATTCCCTGATTCATTGTGCCTACCGCTGGGAAACGTCGAAAAGTCAAAAAGTCAAAACGTCAAAATAAAAAACAAAACAAGAAGAAACGACAAAATAAGAAGAAACGACCGGCGAGACGCCGATGCTCCCCACCCGCCACCCGTCACTCGCCATTTGCCACTCGCCACTCGCCACT
>JBHHUV010000138.1:0-7119 GCA_046754005.1 Phycisphaerae bacterium
GCGGTCTGGCCGCTCTTGGAAAGTGCGAGGAGGATGGACCCGGGGCCGACGGCGCCGAGATCGCCGTGAACGCCCTCGACGGGGTGCATGAACATGGCAGGAGTGCCGGTGCTGGAGAGCGTCGCGGCGGCTTTGCGGGCGATCAGGCCGCTTTTACCGATCCCGGTGACGACCATCTGGTCCGATGCGGCCATGATCAGCTCGAGTGCCCGGTTGAAATCATCCCCCAACATCTCGGAAAGGGCCGCGAGGCCGGCGATCTGCTCCTGGAGGATAGCCCGGACGAGCGGAAGGGGGGATTTCGGCTTGGGTGCAGAGGTTGCCACGAGGGAATCCAGTTCGTGAATCGATCGTTTTCCGGTCATCTGGGAGGGTATGTTAACGCCCGGGTGGACTGTCGTGAAGTCCGGTGGGGCGGGTACTACCCAATGGCCCCAACGTATGCAGATTTGAGTTTTTGGTGCAGGAGCGAGAATCCACACTCGTTCCCATCTGTTCAGGAATGCGTCCCTGCCCCAACCTCTCAGCCGAAACACTCTACGTATGTCGTGATGCCCTAGAAAGACTACATGATAGAATTTCCATGAATGAAGGACCGAGAAGGCATTCTCGGTTCGACCCGCTCCAGCGCGGAGATTATCCGCATCGACAGGGCATCCGGGCCGCCTGTAGCCCGCATGGCGGATAATCGGTGACCACTGAACCGCGTCCAAATTCAGGTGTGTCATAAAATGGTCTTGACTATTATACGACACCAGAGATAATGGTCACCATGAAGGCCCGGCGACGCATCTACGACGCCCTGTTGAGTGAGCACCTGGCCAACCATCGCCAGATGGCCTTCGTCAGCGGTCCGCGTCAGGTGGGCAAGACCACCACCTGTCGGAATCACGCGGCCGGCTTGATCAACTGGGACAATCTCGATGATCGGGAGCGGATCCTGGCTGGTCCTGCCGGACTTATCAAGTATCTCGCCTTGGATCGGCTCTCTAAAACTACCCCTGTCGCGCTCTTGGACGAGCTTCACAAATTCCCGCGATGGAAACAATTTCTCAAGGGATTCTTCGATACCTACGCACATCAGGTCCGCCTGATCGTCACCGGATCAAGCCGCCTGGATACCTATTGCCGGGTTGGCGACAGCCTCATGGGGCGCTATCTCCTTTATCGAATGCACCCGTTCTCGGTGGCTGAAACAGTTCATCAAAACATTCCGGATTCCAAGCACATCATTCGCGCTCCCCGGCGCCCCAAGGCCTTGGAGTTCGATGCCCTATGGGACCACGGCGGATACCCGGAGCCCTTTCTCAAACGAGACAAACGGTTCAGCCGACGCTGGCAAGGGCTTCGCACGCAACAACTCGTACGCGAGGATGTCCGCGATCTCACCCAGATCCAGCACATCGATCAATTGGCGATGCTGATCAACATCCTGGGCGACCGATCATCTGATCAACTTGTCTACAGCAATCTGGCTCGAGATGTACGAGCTTCGGTCGATACGATTCGCCGATGGATTGATACGCTGAACAGCCTTCATCATGGCTTCCTGGTACGGCCCTGGTTCAAGAATATCTCCCGGTCCCTTCGAAAGGAGCCCAAATGGTTCCTGAGAGATTGGGCGAATATCGGTGACGATGGGAAGAAATCCGAGTCCTTTGTCGGCTGCCATCTGCTTAAGGCGGTTGAGGGCTGGAGCGACATGGGGCTCGGAAAGTTCCAGTTGGCCTACCTGAGAGACAAGGGACAACGCGAAGTCGATTTCGTCGTCATCCGAGACGGCAAGCCCTGGATTCTGATCGAAGTGAAATACCGCGAGGAATCAATGGATGGCCAACTCAAGTTCTACCAGAACCAGACCGGGGCACCATTCGCGTTTCAAGTTGTTGTCGACGCGGATTATGTGGATGCAGACTGCTTCACCAAGCCCCGTGGCCCGATAGTGGTTCCAGCCAAAACATTTCTGTCTCAACTGATTTGACCAACCGAAGGACATCCGTCAGGAACGCGAATCAGGTGGAGGAGGCTCCGTGTCGTCGTCCAGATCGAAGTCTTCATCAATCCTGAAATCATCGCCGTCAAGATCAACGAGGTCATCATCCAGATCGGCGGGATCACTCGCGGGTGTTTCGACGCTAGGAGGGCCGAGATCTTCAGGGGGCGCCCCATCGAAACCGCCGGCGGGATGGGGTTCTCCGGAATCCATCATGGGCTGAGTCGTATCCCCTTGCGGCTCGTTCGTGTCGGTCCAGGACTGATCGGCCTCCGTGAGCGGTTCACCCCTGTCCGCGAGAAGATCAACTGGATCCTGGAGTGTTTCGTTCGGTGGAGGATAGGGGAATGAACCCTCCTCGCTATCAGCGGGGTCGGCTATTTCCTGACCGGCCCGGTCACTCAGATCGTGATCCTCGATGATGTTCAAGTCCTCCAGATCATCGAGATCGGGTAGCTCCGCGTCCGGACCCTCGCCTGCGTCTTCCTCCCAGTCGATCGGCGCGGGAGTCTCGACGATGGACTCTGAATCCAGCGCATCGGTCGCAGCGCCGCCGCCGCCACCTCGACGGTCGACATCTTCGGAATGTCCGGGTTCGGCCGTCACAGTCGCCGCGCTCACCGTAGACGCTTCCAGGCGTGTGGCGGTGGTTTCGTCTGATTCTTCGTCCGGTTCATTGTATTCGTAGAACTCCCGGTAGGCCTTCCGGAAATAGCCGCCCGCACGGGACTGAACCTGGTTGAGGACCGCCCCAAAGACTCGGGCACTGATCGCCTGGAGGTTGGCCTGTGTTCGTTGCAGTGCGCCTCGGGAGGTGCGACGGTATTCACAGACGAGAAGGCAGCCGTCCACGGCCCCGGCGAGGACCATCGCATCGCTGACGAGCAGAACCGGAGGGCCGTCAAAGAGAACCTGATCGTAGTGGACACGGGCGTCGACCACGACGTCGCGAAGGTAGCTGCTGCCCAGAAGCTCGGCCGGATTGGGGGGGATGGGGCCGGCACTGAGAACATCGAGACCGGGGATGGCGGTCTGGGTCACGTAGTCGGCCAGCTGTCCCTGGCCGATGAGGATGTTGCTCAGACCTTCGGGTTTCATGTTGGGGAAGATCTTGGGAAGGCTGGCGCGTCGGAAATTGGCATCCACGAGCAGGACGCGGCGACCGCTGAGGGCGACGGATATCGCCAGGTTGGTGGCGACGGTGGTCTTGCCGTTTCCTCCGCTGGGGCTGGTAATGAGGATCACGCCCTGCTGTTCGGCGGGGGCGCTAAAGAACAGGTTGGCGCGAAGCGTGCGGAACGCCTCGGCGACGATAGAGTGAGGGGCGTCGAGACTGGCGGTTTCGACGCGGTCGATCTCAACCTCGTCGTCGTCGGTGGTGGGAATGGTTCCCAGGACCGGGAGGTGAGTGCGAACGACGTCGCGCGAGGTTCGCACGGACTGATCGGTCAATTCCAGAAGGAATGCCAGCCCCACGCTGGCCAACAGGCCCAACAGAACGCCAGCCGGGATCCAGATGGTCAACTGCGGACTGCTGATTCGCTCGGGCACGAGTGCCTTTGTCGATACGCCGATCTGTACCGTCTGCTCCTGACGAAGGATGATTTCGAGCTGGTCGCGCTTTTCCGATAGCTTTTCTACCTGTAATTGGAGGATATCGATTTCCTCCTCCATCGAAATATATTCGGCTCGCTTGTTTTCGAGATCGCGTTGCTCAGCCTTGGCCAGGTTCACCTGTTGCTGCAAGAGCACGACCTGTTCATTACCCTCAAGGACGTTCCGCTCGGCCTGTTGGATCATCTGATTCTGAAAGCTGAGGGTCTTGACCGCCCGTTCCTCGCTGACGCGGGCCTCGGCGGCATCGCGTTCTATCCGGGCATTTCGGACAATCTGATGCTTTTCGCCGTAGCTCTGCCTGTAGCGCTCGTAATTTTGCTCGGCAATCATGAGGGCCTGATCAAGCTGATAGATCAAGGGATCTTTTGCGAGAATCTCCTGAAGATCGGCTGTAATGGGAAGCTCCCCGGCACTGAAGGACTTGATGGATTCCCACTGCGATTTATAGCCTTGGACTTCGACTTCGAGTTCCACCAAGGCTGCCGTAAGTTCCAGGGTGCGCTGGGCCGCCGCCTGAACACTGAGGTCGGAATAATCCCGCGTCTGGCGGAAGTTGTCGATCGCCTCTTTTTTCGCCGACAGTAATTTTCTCGTACGGATGAGTTCTTCGTCCAATTGATCCTTGGACTCGCTGATCGATCGTTCCTGGTGGCCCTCGATGAGCTTCAGGTATTCCTGGACGACCGTATTGACAATGAGCGCCACTTCCTTGGGAACGCGCCAACCGGCGGTAATGCGAATAAAATTGGTGTCCCGAATGGGAGAAACACCAAGGATATCGATCAGTTGGTCCTCGACTTTTTCGCCGCGATCCCGCGCGTCTTCCTGTGCCTCTACAAACCACTCTGTTCGCCTGAGGTCCGGATCCTTCAATGCGTTGGCAAGCACGGTCTCGCTTCGGGCAAGGAGGGCCTGGGTTTGAAGCTCGCGCTCGATCAGTTGTTCCTGGATCAACTCCGTCTGGAGGGGATTGGTCACATCCTTGGGCCGGACGGAATCGACACGCACGAGTGATTCGGCCCGATAGACTGGATAGTAGACGCGCATGAAAAAGGTGAAGCCGACGCCGAGACCACTGAGGATGATCCAGACAACAAGAATGAGAACGAGACGTTGCCGCAGGATGCGCACAACATCGCCGCCGCTCAGGGCAATGCCTGAATCCGGGGAGGGACCGGGGCGCCGGGCCTGGTCGGGGGCGATGGGTCCGCCCGATGCCGGCGTTGCCGCTGTCAGCGATGTCATCTCACGTCCTCAATTACTAACTGCGTAGTCAGCGCAAAAAATGCGCGTCTTGCCGGGATTAGTGGCTGGACTCCAATTCCTTGAGGGCCTCCGATATCTTCGGCAGAAAATCGGTCCGGCCTTGGGCTTCATCCACTTTGTGGGCCTCGTCGAGCCGACTTTTTGCTTCCTCTTTGTTGCCCTGGATCAGATACAGGCGGCCGAGGTGGTATAAGATATCCATGCTGCGTTTCTCCGGGTTCAGAGATCGATCTCGGTCGAGTTCCAGGGCACGCAGGAGGGTGCCCGCGGCCTCTCCGTAGCGGTTGTTCAGGACCAGGATCCATCCATAGGTATCCAGGACATTGACGTCGTTTGCCTGAATGCGACTGGCGTGCTCGGCGTAGGGCAAGGCCTCGGCGGGATTCTTCATGTCTTCGCCGAGGAGGTAGGCCAGATTGTTGAGGGTCATCGCTTGGTCTGGATTGAGCTTGAGGACGGCCTCGTATTCGAGTTTGGATTCGTCGAGCCGGTTAACCGCCTTGAGGAGCATCCCTTTCGCGAGGCGAGCGAAGATTAAGTCTTCATTTTGTACGCCCATGGCAATAATCTGATTACATACTTCGATCGCCTGCTCGAATTTCCCCTGCCTCTGTAACAGGAAGACGCCGGCCATATGCATGTCGATATTGGTCGGATCATTCTCACTGCGTTGGTTCACATTTCGGAGGGATTCATCCGGTCCCAGGGTTTGTACCATTTCATTCATGACTCGGGTGAAGGGTTCAAATTTTCGATTTGAGGCGGCCAGTGCGCGTACGAAAACCGGGAACACCTTTTCTTGTTGACCGGTCTGCGCGTAGGCCCACCCGACAAGAGAGAGGGCGCCGGGCATCTTGTCCAGCAATTTTTCGGAGAACTTCTTTGATGCGTATTCGACGATGTCGCCGGGGCGATTTGCGCGGCGATAGGCATTAAACAGAGCCTCGACAGTTTTGGGTTCAAAGTGTCTGAGTTCCGCAGCCTTTTCGTATCCATGGATCGCTTTATTCCAATCCTGGACGTGCTCGGATAATTTACCGAGAAATGTGGGCCATTTTTCGTTGTATGGATACAGGCGCATATATTTGTATGCGAGGGTTTCTCCCTCCTTGAACCGGGCCTGGCCAAGTCGGACGTAGGCATCGAGAAGGCTTTCGACGGCTGCCTCATGATCGGGATCATCTTCGATGATCTGTTGGAGTTCACTGATACCCGCGTCAACGCGGCCCGCTTCGATGAGTGAATTGGCCAGGGCGATGCGATGCTGGTATCCGAATCCGGTCGGGTTGAACGCCTTGGCCTTACGTAGATCCTCGATGGCAGATTCCCATCGACCGCGGAGCCGGGAGAGCATGCCGCGCTGCCACAGGGCAAGGGGGTTGTCCGGATTTCGATCCAGGTGGGCGTCAAAGGCCGCCTTGGCCTTTTCGATGTCGCCGCCGAGGCGGTGATAGGCGCCCTCGTAGATCATGCCATCCTCGTCGTCCGGGTAACGGGCAACAAAGGCATCGATCAATGCCTTGGCTCCCTCCAAATCACGGATCGAAAGCATGATGGCGATCATTCGAGATTGTGTTTCACGCGTCAGTTCCGGATCGTCCTTGGCGAGTTCGAGTATTTTTTTGTGGTGTTCTAGGGAAAGTTTGTAGCGACCGGTCCGCGAGAAAAACTGGGCCGCCAGGGCAAGCGTCTTGACCGAGGGATCGAGAAAGACCGCCTGCCGGTAGTGCCGATCGGCCGTCTGGAGTTCGTCCAATGACTCAAAATACTGACCAAGGGAGCAGGAAATGAGGGCCTTCTTGGCGACATCCTCCTCTTTTCGGAGCATGTCCATGAGTAGTTTTTCGCCCTCCAACGGCCGGCCTACTTCCTTGGATCCGTAGAAGGAGGCAACCTCACGTGCAATTGCGATATCATCTTTCGAAAGCTTGATGGCCTCCAGGTAGGCCTGCTCGGCTTTATCGTATTCTCCGACGCGCTCATCCGCGTAGAGGCGGGCGAGTAACACGATATTTTTCAAGTTATTCGGATCGGCGGCGCGGTTTTTTTCGCGTTGTTCGATTCCTTTGAGTGGATTTTCCTTTTCCTGGTAGTACTGGATGCGCTCCTTGATGAGTGGATCATTTCCCAGTGATCGGGCCGCCCGCACAAGGTACCTGCGCTCGGTGTTTTCGTCGCCTTCCATCATGGGCCCGATGTGGATCCCGATCCAGGCGCCTTAACGCTCCGCCTGCGCCACTGGC
>JBHHUV010000139.1:0-7119 GCA_046754005.1 Phycisphaerae bacterium
GTTCCGTCCAATTTTCCCGGAAGGGCGCCAGTTGTGCGTTCAAACCCACCAACCCATCAACCAGCCGCTGCCGTTCCGCCAGGAGCGTCAGGAGTGACTCGGTGTCATCCCGAACCACCAGCGCCTTCTGTCGATCCGCCAGAAGTCGAAGTTGTCGATAGAGCGTCTGCTGGTGCTGCAACAACGAGACCAGGCGATCTCCATTGAGTTTCTTGTTATTCTCGTCCATCAGCTTCATGCCCTGGTGCATCACCACACCTGACTATGTGGGTCGCTCCGAAGGATAACATGCCTCTTTTGCCCTGAAGGGGCGTAACAAGTCAGCCCAGGGCAGAGCGAAACGCCGCCCTCGGTTCACACGATCACAATCACTCAGCCCTGTAAGGGCGTAACAACCGGGACAGCCCAATGCATCCCGAAGAATCATTCAGTTCCCCAGAGTCGCATTGGGAGTAGATCATCCCGTCATACCCATAACAACAAGTGTGCCCATGCACTAGTAAGCCGCCGCGCGCTTGACGCGCTTCGCCATCTCCACCCAATAGGTCTTCGGTGACATCCCGCGCCGCGTGTCGAATGCCGAATCGGGTATCTTCTTCAACAACCATTGCAGCCGCGCCAGTGCCGCCGCCGCTTCCTCCGTATCGCCAAGCCGTTGATAACAGTGAACAACCTGCATCGACGCCGAAACGGCCGCGGGCTCATTCTCAAATCGCCAGGCAGCCTCACGATAGGCCTCGATCGCATGCGGCAGTTCGTTCAAATCAAATAGACAGTCACCCACATACAGATAGCTTGCGCGAAGCGTGCTCTTCTCCAGCTCCGTCAGCGACGTCGCGTCCTGCCGGGCCAGCAAGTCTTTGACCACGCGATAGTTCAAAAGCGCCGCGGAGAGCCGACGACGCGCTTCGGCTTGTGTCGATGCGTCGCCCCGCGCCTCCGGTGCATCGAGAATCAACCGCGCGCTCTGCCGATAGGACTCCGCCAGAAGAAATCGCATATTCGGGATCGACGGATCGTCGGGATACAGGGCGATCGCATCCTCCAGCCGCGTGATCGCCTTCTCGTAATGGCCGGGCGCCGCCGTTTCCGACACACGTCCGTAATAGCGCCCCAGCAGAATCAACGCCTCACGATATTCACGCGCCTGAGGCGTAAACAGAGGATCGCGCCCCCGATCATCCACGATCTCGATCAGAAGCGCCTCGCCCCGTGCGGCCTGTTCACCACCCGAGTCCAACAGACAGCCCGCCAATGGGACGATGGCCGCCAGCGCCTCACGCCATCGAGGATAGGACTGGATGAGTGACTCATACGATTCAATCGCCCCGGGAAGATCCCCCAAGGCCTCCATCGACCGGCCCAATCGCAACAGCGCCGATGCCCGATCACGATGCTTGGGGTATTCCCGAACAAATCGCGTCAACACCTCGATGACCCGTTCGATCCGCCCCGCCGCGTCAAAGTTGTCGGACGCCAACCGCAACGCCCGCGTCGAGGCATCCACATCAAAGGGCTCGATGTCCGCCAGAGACAGATACATCTCCGCGGCCCGCTCAAAGAGCGCCTGAGCCTTCTTCGCTGATTCCGCGGAATCATCGCCGGTCTGCGTTTCGCGCGCAATCCGAACCAGGGCCCCGGCGATACGATCCACATAGGAAGCACGCTGCCTGAGATTGGAGGGGTCCGCCAGTTCCATGGCCGACTCGAGGTAACGAACACCCAGTTCACCCGCGCCGGCATGGATGCGCGATTCGCCAATCGTGGTCATCTCGGTACGAATGGCATCCCGATCCAACGCGGTCGCCGCCGTGCGGCCCAGCAGTCCGCGTTTCAGTCGATCGAAGACTTCCAGCGCACGGGTGTGACGATCGAGCATCACCAGACACTCGGCCCGCCCCAATTCGGAAATAGCGTGCAGATCACCACCCTGAAAGGCATCCAAAACCTCCTCGTAGAACGAAAGGGCCGCCTGTGGCCGACCGTCCTGCTGCTGCAACCGACCCAAGAGCCAGCCCACCTTGCCCCACAGTTCATCATGAACCCCCCAATGGTCGCGAAGCGATCTCAGAATGGCCTCAGCCTCGATCCCACGACCCTCCCGCTCCAGGCACAGGGCCTCCGAATAATCCAGCGCAGGCCTTTCGCCGGTCCCGGACAATCGATCCCGACCCTTTTCGATCAGAGCCTTCGCCTCTGCGGTCTCCCCTCGTTCGATCTGACGTTCCACGATCTTCTCGAGCGCCCATCGATAGTTGCCGGGCGATGCGGCGGCGTCCTCGAGTATCGCGTCCAATTCCGCCAAGGCCGCCGCAGAGAGGGAAGCGCCCGGCTGCGTTTGCAATGCGAACAGGCGGCGATGAATCCGGTCGGCTCGCGCCGGATTCAACCGCAGCGCCTGTCGATACGCATCGATCGCATCCTGCGAGCGATCCGACCATTGAAACGCAGCGCCCAGGGCGATCCAGTCAGCCGTCAGCGGTACCGCACCATACCGAACCGCCATGTTGAAATTCTGAATGATCGCCCGGCGATTCTCCGGTTTGTGTTTTTGAAAACGCGACTCGGCAAGATGAATCGTGCCGACCAACAGGCGGTGCAACTCCCCCCGTTCCGAGGCCGGTCGCTCCTGATCCTTAAGGAGGTACAAAAGATAGGCGGTGGCCCGCGTCAGGGTACCGGCTTCTTGGAGCGCGTGGACCCGTTCGACATGTTGCTCAAACGTAACCGTTTCATGGGCGGCGGCGATCCGGATCAGACCGCTCGAGAAGAGACAGAGCCCCACGATGAGCGTCGGAATTTGCCAACGCCCGGCAAGGGTTGCGCGAATGGGAAGAATTGACAACTTGCTCATCCTGAGCCTCGAAGCCGCGAACTTTCACTGTGCATCCAACTAAGTCCGCGAACCCGCCATCCATAGCGAGTTACCCTTCTCGATCCGCCCCCGGCCTTTTGAAGACCGTCGGCGAGGCGGGATCAAGTCTTCTGAGTTATCGGCGGGATGTGCGCCCCTCACGAAGCGCATTTTTTTCCTGTATGCGAATCCCCATCCCATTGAAACAGTTTCCAGCCCTGAGACCAATTGAAACAGTTTCCAACCCTGAGTACAATCCACCCACGCGCATTCAGCAACCGCATCCCAAAGGAAACGGCAAAGTAGTGCTCTTTCAATTAAAATATGCGGGTTGGGGAGCATCGGCGTCCCGCCGGTGCGTAGTGGTCGTTGTTTTTGTTGTTGTTGTTGTTGTTGTTTATAGAAATGGGGAGCATCGGCGTCCCGCCGGTGCGTAGTTGTTGTTGTTTTTGTTGTTGTTGTTTATCGAAATGGGGAGCATCGGAGTCCCGCCGGTGCGGCCTCTATAACACCCCTATTCGCGCGGGCAAGAGGCCAGTGCTACCCGAATTTGAAAGAGTGACAAAGCAGTAGCATGCCCAAACATTGAAGGCGCCAAGGTAGGAAGCCTGAAACGGGCATGGCGAGCATGGCTCGGGTGCCATGCTGACACGACCCGGCCTTTTGGGTCGGGTAAGCATGTCGAGACCTGAAAGGGCGAAAGAACAAAGCCCAGGGCGCCAGCCCTCGTTGTTCTACACATCCGAAAGGCGTCGCGATCAGACAGCCCCGTTCACGGGGCTTTCCCGCTGAAAGCGGGCGATTAGGCCGGTCCCTTTGGGGCCGGTGATGACGGCCGAAGACATCTAATTTAGCCCGTTTCAACGGGCTTATGGATCGACTTCGCTGATCACGTATGAGAAAGCGGAAAGCAATACGCAACAATATCTATGCACGAGCGACCCCTGTCAGCCGTCAATCCCGATCCCCATACAACGCCCGACGCGCGTCAATGAGCGCCACAACGGCGTTCGCGCAATGATCCACACGAATACGACTGTTCCACAGCGCCGTCCGCACCCCGCCCAGTGCATCCCGCGGGCTACGGATGAAGTAACACCCGATCTCACGAACTTCCAACTGAAGCACGAACCGAACGGCGGACAACGTCGCCGCCCGATAGCGTTTCACACGCTGCGCATCCCCCACACGTTCCGCCAGGACAAGTGCGTCCGCCAACACTGCCAGGTAGATCGCCGTATCCACGCCCACCAACCCCGGCTCACGCACGTTGATCGCTCCAAACAGTTCCGGGTAGCGGCAGTTATCCTCGTGCAGTTGGAGTAACGTCAGACGATCCGCGACATCGAACACAAAGTCGCTCAGGCGCGCATCATTCGTCCTTGCATAATGGTGTGCAAATCCACGAGCCAGAAACGACGCCGAAGCAGGCGCGAGTTCCGGGTGTTTTCCACGGCGATAATAGGAAAGACAGCGTAAGATGGATCGATCGACACGCGCGCTGTCGATCCCGCTCGGTTTCGATCCATCATCGATGGAGGCAGACGAAGGCGCCAGTCGCCGCGCGAAGACCCGGGCCAGCGTCATCAGCGCCAGGCTCGACTCCAGATCGCGAGGTGCCGGGCTGTCCGATGCCTTGCCCCCCGCCTTATCCTCGTCGAAGACCATCGCGAACCTGCCCTCATCCGTTTGGGCGGCCAGCAGGGCTGCTATCAGCTCATCACCTGACTGCGTGTCATCCTTCTTTGAATCATCTTGTTTCGCATCCAAAGATCGCGAAGGCACCGGATCCAGTGTCAGCATCGCCGAGAGCAGCCGAGCGGTGATTTCCAGTTGCCCTCCATGTCCCGGCAACACCAATACCTGGCCCGCCGGTTTCTGAGTGGTCTCACCCGCCTCATCCACGCTCCGTACGGACATCGCTTCCAGGTAGGGCCGAAACACATCGATCCCGCGCCGGGCATCAACCACCACCTCCGGTCTGCCGCACCAGGCCGCATAGGCCGCCAGCCCGTCCAGGGCACGCAGTTGGACCCGTGCGGAATTGCCCGAGTTATAGCGATCGGCCCCGGGAGCGAATTCGTGCGAAAAGCCTCCCCCGCTATTCTGGCGATAATGCAGATACCGACCCATCCGATCGATCGCCGCATCGATACGATCGCGGACCAATGCGGCGTCCTCGCTTCTCAGCGGTGATACCCGTGTCGATCCGCGTATCAGTTCCACCGGCGAGGCTCGAGCAGCCCGCTGCCAGAGGTGGACCGTCCAGAATCGAAAATACCGAATGTCCTTGGGTACGCGAACCTTGCTGACGTGTCGAAGCCCGACCTTCCGTTCCGCCGCCGCCAACGCCAAATCTGGCGAGTAGTTCAGAGAGATGATCTCGGCCGGTCGCGTCCACCCCCGCTTTCCGCGAAACTCGACCCCGATGCCCTCCACCGCCGGCTCGAAGGCGTGTAACAACGCATCGGTCCAGACTCCCCCTTCGCCGTAGTAGGCCATCGTCAGAGTCTCTCTATCACCGAGCCATTCGAATTCGATCCCCAGAGCATCCCCCCCGTCGTCGAGCCGAGCACCAAATCCATGTTCCGCCTTGCGCTCCAGGGCCGCTCGGCCCAGCAGGGTCCCGGCTGCGACGGAGGCATCCACCACGTCCATCTCGGCGGATTCGGCCTCGGCGAGCGCGATTCCGTGGGATCGCAGCGTCAGATGAATGATCCCCTTCATGCCGGCCAACTCGGGCGGATGGTAGCCCGAAGAACGCTCCGGCAATCCCTTTACGGTCGCACGAAAGGCCCGGCGGGCGTTCTTGACCAGCAATACCAGATCTTCGCGAGCGATACGAGGTCTGGAACCGACCGATCGACTCGCAGGCGGTGCCGCCTGTGTGCTGGGAATCCGCTTGATGCGATCTACCCGATCCTTCGCCGGTTGAGATTCGGCTGGCCGCGGTTCATACGATGCCTCCGCCCTATCCGGCTGGTCTAACTTCTTCTCCTGAAGAAGGCTGTCGGCAGTCAGTGTGGAAAACGTGGATCCCCCGATGAATGCAAGCAGGCAAAATGTGTATGGCATAGCGTACTCCCGGATATCGGCACGGATCCCTCAATACATCCGAACCGGCGTTTTGACAAGAAAACGCGCCTGGTTGGGCGCCAGATCGAACGTGACCGGAAGCCAGCCGTCAAAATCACCATCCACCTGAACGGGCACCCGCACCTCGGATCGAATGCAAACAGATCGGGCCTGAGTATAAATAACACTGGGATCCCGCAGGTGCCTGTGGAATAGCGCCTTGATCGCATACTTCAGCAATCGCACCGTCCCCCGGGCCGGAAACACGCAAACATCCAGAAGCCCATCATCCGGCTTCGCCTTGCCCAGAATGTGCAGTCCCAGTGCGTAAAGGGGGATATTGCCGATGAGCACCCATCCCGGCCCCTCGTGGATCATTCGACCGTCCGCCTCGACCGACAGGGGTGCAATCCGATAGCCCCACAGTGTTTGCCAGATCGGAATGGCATAACTCAAATGCGTGATGTTGCCGCAGCGCCGTTCAGCAAGGCGTCGGGCAACCTCCCCATCGGAGCCGACTCCGGCCACGAGCAGGAATCGGCGACCATTTCGACGGGGAATATCCAACCGAACCTCCGACCCATTCTCGAACACATCCCAGAGCGAATCCGGATCCGATGGCAGTCCGAGATATCTGGCGACGATGTTTTCCGTCCCGCCCGGGACCACGAGAATCGCGATTCCGTCGCCGATCATCCCGTCAATCACTTCGCTGATCGTTCCGTCCCCGCCGGATACCACAATCAGGTCGGTGTTGTCGCCGCAGGCATCTCGGCTGGCGGTTCGGGCATCGCCGGCGCCACCGGTTGTATGGATCGTGATGGCATGATTTGCGTCGCGGATTCTGCGGACCAGATCATCCAGGGCCGATCGGCGTTGGGATCGACCGGAAGCGGGGTTGACGATGATCAAAACCTTGCGTTGTTTCGACACATGAATCCTTCACCCGTAAGCATCACAAGTTAAATAAGGATCGCAAGTTAAATAAGTCCCGGTTTCGAAAAGCCCTATGCCGACCGCAGTGTTCGCCCCGTAGGGGCAGAAACTCGTGCTGGACCGAGAATCCCTTCTCGGTCCCACTCCCCTGGGAATCCCTTCCCTCGTGCTGGACCGAGAATCCCTTCTCGGTCCCACTCCCTCGTGCTGGACCGAGAATCCCTTCTCGGTCCCACTCCCCTGGGAATCCCTTC
>JBHHUV010000140.1:0-7112 GCA_046754005.1 Phycisphaerae bacterium
GCTGCGCTCCACCCGTGGCCATGCGCCTACGCTCCTCCGGAGCGGAATGCTCGCGCGTGCCAGATGCCGGCGCGATTGTCTGACCGCCGCCTCATGTGTCACGGACCCCTCTGGAGGGACGTCTTGCATCGGCGGGCGACCGGGACCACACTGGTGCCTTGGATCGGTTCCGTATTGGCCGGGGATCTCTGTTTGTTCGTCACGACGGGGTCCACGTCGGCCGTTTGATCTTCGAGATTCATGACCTTGGCGTCACCTCTTATCCAGCAAGCCATCGTGTTCGCGGTCGGAATTCAAGACATGAATACACCGCTTGCTTCCGTGAGCGCGGTCGACGTGGTTGTTGTTGGTATCCTGGCGGTCGCCATCACGTGCCAGTGGATGCATCGCAGGCTCCCGCGTGGGCTGGGTACATCACTCTTTGTGTTCGCTACGACCGTCGGTCTCGGGATTGCCGTATTTCATCGTAACTGGCCCCCGGTTGCCGATGTGTATCGTGTCTGCATGTTGGGGTCGCTGCTCAGTTTGATGTGGGCCTTCTTTGGGTGGCTCGCCTCGAGGGAAAGACACCCTGGAACTGAACTCGATCCGAGTTCGTCGGTGCCGGGGCGATCCAAGGCAGACATCACAAACCCGTCGCGCCACGGTCTGGATTCACACAGCACTTTTCTGGCCTGGTCGTTCATCACGGGCGTCGCCACGGTGACCGTCATCGGATATATCCTCGTTCGCGCGACCTGGCCTCGGCTCGCCGATCCGAATGTCTCATATGAACCGCTGACTTCCCTGGGCCTTCCCATCATCGCCGGTCTCCTGTCGGCGCTGCTGTTTTGGAGCGGCCCTTCCCATCGGCCCCAGCAACCCACGCTGCTGCTCGCCCTGGCGGGGGTGTTGGTGTGGTGGACGAGCCTGATGGTTCCTTCCGCGATGCTTTCCGATCAGATTCCCGAAGCGCAGCGTCTTCCATTCCAGCCCGGTTGGTGGACTTGGACGGTCCAGTTGCAGGTCGGGCTTGCCTTTGTACTGGTGGTCGCGGCCGTGTTGCAGGAACTGTTTCATCGGCGCAGACGGAGTCGCGCCTGGCCCGATCGCCTCGATGATCTGATCGTGCCCTATTCCCATTGGCCTGGTTACATCCAGACAGAGGCTGTGATCGCCGCTTTGGTTCTCCTGTCGGGTGTGTTTCAGGTCGTTCGGGCCGGCCGGGCCGGTTGGGAACTCTCAGCGGTGAATTGCATTACCTCCCTGTCGGCGGGTATCGCTTGTTTGTTCATGACCTATCGACGTTGGAGCGCCAACACGGCAGGGCTGGGGATGGCGTTGTTGACACTCACATTCGTTGCCCTGGCATGCGCCGGGGTCGGGCTGGTTGACCCCATTACGTCTTCCATGGAGTACGCGCGGCGTATGCCGATTCTATTTAACGCGATTCTGCTTGCCCTCTGGCTCATGATCGCGTTGTGGTCCTGGCTCTACCGGTTCTGGGATCAACAACTTCTGCGGGATGGGTCTCATTCGGACGTGATTCCCTCCTCCGGTGGGTCCCCCGATTCCGAGGGGGGTATGGCGGTTGCGTGGACCACGGCGGGCCGGATGATTCCTTTCGTCGAGCGCACGCGCTTTCTGTTGACTGCCATCGCCGTCTTGATTGCCTGGCAGATGACGCTTTGGCCATACCTCGTACGATTAAGTGAAGACATAAATATTTATAAAACGCTCATCGGTGGCGGGGCGATGTTTCTGCTCGCCATTCAGAGTACACGCGAGGGTCGTCGATACAACTCCACGACCATTGCAACCTTCGCCGTCGCCTTGTTTCTCGCCGCGATTATATTCATATTCATCCGCCTTCCGACATCCCCTCAACGAGGATGGCTTGTTCAATACGATGCCGTGGTGCTCAGCGCGTTAGCCCTGCCGATCCTGCTGCTTGCCGAGTCGGCTCCGAAAAGCCGGTGGGGGGCATTCGCGATACCCCTCTGGTTTTTGGCGTTGCTCGTCTTTCCGATGCGGGCCTTGTTGGAACTGTTGCCACCGGTCCGGCAACCAGAGGCGTGGGTGAGTCCGGCCACTTTGGCTATTCTCGGCGCTCTTTACTCGTTTGCTGGAAGTCGGGAGCATCGGCGCGCGTTTTTGGTGCTTGGGGGCGTGTTGTTGCTGGCATCTCTGATCGGACTGTACCGATTGTACGCCTAGGAAAATGTCGAAACGCCAAAATCTCAAAATAACAGCAATATGGGTAATGAGGGGTGGGAGCGGCGGGTTCTTCGGATAGGGTTGCTTATGCGGGCGGTGATACAACGGGTCGCGAGTGCTTCGGTGACGATCGATGGGCAGACCATCGACCGCATCCGTACGGGGCTGCTCGTCTACGTCGGCATAGGGGAGGACGACAGCGAGGCTGATCTGGACTCTATGGTTCAAAAAATTCGCTATCTGCGTATCTTCCCGGATGATCAGGGTAAGATGAACCGCGATGTCGCTGAAGCGGAAGGCGGTGTTCTGGTTGTCAGCAATTTCACACTCTACGGTGACGTCCGCAAGGGCCGGCGGCCCGCATTTACCGGCGCGGCGCCGCCGGAGCAGGCCAATGAGCTTTATGAACGGCTTTGCGACGGGCTGCGAGCCGAGGGGTTGGAGGTGGCGACCGGGCGATTCCGAAAATCGATGGCGGTCGAATCGGTGAATGCCGGGCCCATCAATATCCTGCTGGATTCCAGACGGAGATTCTGATCCGATTCGGCAACAGCCGATCCGGCTCAGTAGGGTCGATTTCCGAAGGATGCGGTCCATTAAATTAAAAAAAGGGGGTGACACCCGGAACTATCTTCGCTATAATGCTGCGTCGAGCGTACCGGCGTACTTCCGTATTCGTGTTTCATCCTTGCTGGATTGCGGGGACCGGATCTCGATACCTGCTATCATGCATCCCTTCAGCAGCCGGCGGGCATCTTCCTTCTATTGTGTGTTCAGGCTTTCGTGGGAAGAATTGGCCGATTCGCTTGTGTGGCGCCACAGGTTGATATTCCAGGTGGCGAGGGAGTGATCGCTCACGGAAAAAGAACAAACAGTCCGGTCCCGCAGACCCGTCGTGGGGCTCGCGGGGGGAGTTGGCTCTGGGAAGAGTACGGTCGCCAAAATAATGAGCGAGCTGGGCGCTGGGGTGATTTCCTCTGATCAGTTGGGACACCTCGAAATAAACTCTCCCGAGGTCAAAAAAATCATCACCCGCTGGTGGACCGATGGGGTGATCCGAGAAGACGGCTCAGTCGATCGGCAGAAGGTTGCATCCATTGTTTTTGCGGATCCCGCTCAGCGGCATAAGCTCGAAGCCTTGTTACACCCCCGGATAGCGATCCGCCGAAGCGACATGATGGCCGAGTTTAACCGTCAGCCTCGGATCAAGATGATTGTCATCGACAGCCCGTTATTGTATGAGGCGGACCTTGATCTGATCTGTGATGCCGTTATCTTCATCGATGCGGATCGGGCGACTCGGATTGCCAGGTCCGAAAATGCTTACGGATGGCCTGAAGGAGAGTTGGCCCGTCGAGAAAAATCGCAGTTGGCGCTGGACATGAAGCGTGCCAGGGCCGATGATATATGTGAGAACAATTCCACCCTGGCCGACCTGCGGAAACACGTAGAACGCGTATTCACGAAAATCCTATCGGCGTACGACGCGGCTTGATGTTCGTGCCTTCCACCGAATCCATCGCAGGGGAATCAACGCGGAATTGATATATAAACTTTGATCCACTCTGTTCCATCCTATGGCGACCATTGCGGTTGTTTGACTCTCAACCATGCTTATTGAATTGAATATCATCGGAGGTTTGTTTCATGGCTAAGCCCCAGGGCAGTTCCCGGCCACGTAAAAAGACGCGCAAGACCAGCGGCAGTGCATCCGGAAAAATGAAACCGGTATCGGCCGGCAACGATTCGGTTTCATTGGGAAACGCACCGGCCCCATCAGAGGCTGTTGGTTCCACGACTCATGTGATGACGGCGGATCCGGGTGACGACACCCAACGGGTACCCACCGACAACGCGCCCGATCCCGAAACCCACGAACGATATGAGCGTGTCAAGAAAGGAGATCTTCATATCACCGATCTCCAACGGATGAGCATTCCCGAGCTTCACAACGTGGCGAATGTCGAGGGGATCACCGAATACACCCTTCTCAAGAAGCAGGATCTCATTTTCCGGATCCTCAAGGAGCGTATCAACAAGCACGGCGAAGGGTTGATGTATGGCGAGGGGGTGCTTGAAATTCTTCCCGATGGATTCGGTTTTTTGCGTAGCCCCGAATACAACTACATTCCCTGTCCCGATGACATCTATATCAGTCCGTCGCAAATACGCCGTTTTGGCCTTCGATCGGGCCATATTATCGCCGGGCAGATCCGCCCACCGAAGGAATCGGAGAAATATTTCGCCCTGCTGCGTGTCGAGGCGATTTGTTTTGAAGAACCGGACACCGTCACCGAGAAGACCGCCTTCGAGGACTTGACACCACACCATCCCGACAAGCGTATTCATCTGGAGACGTCCTCAGACGAGGTGAACATGCGCGTGGTCGATATCGTCACCCCCATCGGCTTCGGACAGCGGATGCTCATCGTCGCGCCGCCGCGAACCGGCAAAACGGTCTTGCTTCAGAAGATGGCTAACGCGATTTCCAAGAATCATACGGACAGTTATGTGATCATCCTGTTGATCGACGAACGCCCCGAGGAAGTAACAGAGATGCAGCGGAACACGCAGGCTGAGGTCGTATCCTCGACCTTTGACGAGCCATCGAGCCGTCATGTTCAGGTTGCCGAGATGGTGATCGAGAAGGCCAAGCGCCTCGTCGAGTATGGGCGCGATGTTGTGATTTTGCTGGACTCGATCACCCGGCTGGCCCGAGCCTACAACACGGAGGTGCCGCACTCGGGGAAGATCCTGACTGGCGGGGTCGATGCCAATGCCCTTCAAAAGCCGAAGCGATTCTTCGGGGCCGCTCGAAACATCGAGGAGGGTGGCAGCCTGACGATCATCGGAACCGCTCTCGTGGATACGGGCTCGAAGATGGACGAGGTCATCTTCGAGGAGTTCAAAGGCACGGGCAACAGCGAATTACATCTTGATCGGCGCCTGGTCGAGAAGCGGATCTGGCCCGCCATTGACATTTCCGCTTCCGGCACGAGGAAAGAGGAGTTGCTTCTCGATCCACAGGAACTTCAGTTCATCTATCAACTTCGCCGGGTACTCGTGGACATGAACCCGGTCGAGGCAATGTCGCTCCTGACGAGCCGTCTGAACAAGGTGAAGACCAACGCCGAGTTCCTGATGACGATGAACCTGGCGTGATCATCGAACCGGCGTTCGCGGATGGGACGAGGCGGAACATCACGAAGACGTTCAAGCAAGGGCAACCGGCATACGCGATCCACGCGAGAGTCAGCGCGGTCCGGCGCGGCTTCGCCCACAATTGCGGCCCCGTCCTCGGCGGCGATTTTTTTCTCTATTCTGCTCATTGTCGGAGCCGGTCTGGTCGCATTCGCGCCCTCCCTGGACAACACGTTTGTCCAATGGGACGACGTCGACAACCTGGTCGAAAACGAACATATTCGTTCCCTGTCGGCGGATAATCTGCACTGGATGCTGCGTTCGGATCTGATCGGTGTCTGGCAGCCGCTTACCTGGTTTATCACCGCGGTTGAGTATCAATTGTTCGATGGAGAGAACCTCCCGTCGTTCAGGCGCGGCCTTCAATATGCCAGTATCTTTTTTCACGTTACGGCGGGCCTTCTCTGTTACTTCATTTCCGTCCAATTGCTTGGTCGTGCCATGCCGCGCGTGGCCGAGCAATCGCCGACTGCCCTGATCTTCGGAGCCGCGCTCGCGGCGGTGTTGTTCACCGTGCATCCGTTGCGTGCCGAGGCGGTCGCATGGGCTTCGGGACAGCCCTATCTTCTCGCCGCGAACGGCTGCCTGGCCTCGCTACTCTGTTATCTGCGCGCGGTTCGGACCGGGCGTCGACGCTGGCATGTATTGGCGATTTTTTTTCTGACGGCATCGCTGATGTGCAAGTCGATCGCCGTTCCCCTGGTGGCAGTATTTCTTTTGCTCGATGTGTATCCACTGAGACGAATCGGCGGATTCCTTCACCCCGGCCAGCCCATGCTGAGGTGCGTACTCCTCGAGAAAATCCCCTATCTCATTCCGACACTTGTTGTAATTGTTCTGGCGGCGCGGGCGAACCTGGCGACTCCGGACTATCAACCCGATCCTCCGCTGGTGAAATCTCTAATCGTCTCATTTTGTCTGGTGTTTTATGTCGGGATGTCATTTGTTCCCATGGGGATCGCGCCGTATTACGCGCGGCCTCATCCGATCGTTGACATTGTTTCTGATCCGTGGTTTCTGGCCGCGGTGGCGGGTGTGTTCGTAGTAACGCTTGTTGCGATCGCCGAGCGGCGGCGACATCCCTGGTTGTTGTGCGTTTGGATCGGTTATTGTCTGTTCGTCGCGCCTGTCGCCGGCTTCGTGTTACATGGTGGACAGCTTGCGGCGGACCGCTACACCTATCTGTCGTGTATTGGCTGGGCGATCCTCGTAGGAGGAGCGGCCGCAAAACTGTGGGTGCGATCTCGGCAGGGGAATCGACAGAGAATCATTCGAATACCACTCGTCCTGATTGGCACGATTGCCGTGATCGGATTGTGTTATCAAACGCGGTCGTACTGCCGAGACTGGCGTGATTCCATCTCGCTGTTTTCGGCAATGGTGGAGCGGAATCCCGATTGGCCCAACGGACATTATCATCTTGCCCGACAGTACCGGAGGGCGAATGATATCAAGTCGGCCATCCGGTCTTATCGCCGGGCCGTGGAGATCTATCCCGACTATCCCGAGGCAAACGTCAATCTTGGGATTCTTCTTCAATCTCAAGGTAACTTGAGCGAAGCGGAGGATCATTATCGACGGGCCCTTCGGGGTCGGCCTCGATTTCACATGGCCCACTACAATCTCGGTTGCCTGCTCTATCAACAAGGCGTGTACCTTGATGCGGTGGAACACTTCAAGCAGGCCGAGGCGGACGCGGTGGTGAATAGACCGTC
>JBHHUV010000141.1:0-7111 GCA_046754005.1 Phycisphaerae bacterium
GCGAGGAGCTTGAGATCGACCGTTTCGGAGGCCTCGGCCGGGGAGAGCTTGGGCTCGAGAATCTCGACGTCGACGTGCTCCTTGGACTGAAGGGCATTCAACACGTCCAGGCCCCTGCGGCCGCGAACCCGCTTGAGCTTGTCGTTGGAATCGGCCACCGCCTGCAACTCGTGCAGGACGAATCGCGGGACGACGAGCGTCTGCTCGATAAAACCGGTGTCGCAGATTTCGGCGATGCGACCGTCGATGATGACGGAGGTATCGAGAATGAGGGGGTGATTGCCCTTGACCTGCTTGGCGAATTCGACGTAGGGAATGACGAAGCGGATGTCATCCTTGGTCTGAAGGACGAAGCTGATACAATAATAACATGAGATCACGCCGAGGAGCACCTTGAGCACGGTGATGGTGTCGCTGAATCGTTCCGATCGGACGGGGAAAAAGGCCGTTGTGAGTGAATCGACGACGACCGTGATGCCATAGCTGATCAGGAGGCCGACACCGAGGCCGACGAAGATCGCGACGAGGGCCTGAAGCGATTTTCGAGGGATGAGAATATCGATGACGATGACGACACCCGCGAGAAAGGCCATGCCGACGACCAGGATGATGGGATAGTTGGCGGACATGTCGGCCTGGGTCTTTTCCACGAAGCTCAGGCCGACGGCCAGAAGGGTGATGATGAGGCAGGCACGGAGGAAGTGTTGCAGCATGATGGGCGGCTCCGGAAAATATGACGTATGGTACGAGCCAGATAACGCGGCGATCGACCGGATGACAAAACGCGGGGGGCTGCCGCGACGATGAATAATATCAGACAATCGGCCCCGGGGTCGAACGACGCGTCGCGTCTATTCGTTCAATAGAGTATATCAGGAATCCGGGCGTGCGTATTGAGCCTCCTGGGGGTTGTGTGGTGAAAAATTTCTTCCGATCCGTCAGGGTGGTGCTGGGAACCGTCATCCTATCACCGGCGATATGTGCGGCCATCGCGGGGAATGGGCCGCCTAAGGCCGAACGAAGGCCGGATTCGAAGGCCGGGGAGAGACTGGATCGGACGGTTCGGGATCACCTGGAGACGGGGCAAGTTGAGGCGGCGATTCGGGCCGTGCAGCGGTCACTGGCCGCTCATCCCGGGGATCCGGATATCCGCGAGCGCTTCGTCACGCTTCATGTCTCCCTGGCGCGGGGGCTTCTGGGGGAGGAGGATTTCCTTGCGGCGGAACGGGCCTTGCGATCGGTCTTGAAGGTGGATTCGAACCATGCGGAGGCTCGGCGGTTGCTCGGGGTGATCGGCACGGCTCGTCGGGCGGCGCCTGAACGGGTGGAACGGGCGCGGCGTTGGATCGAGGTGGAATGGTTCGAACCGGCCTTCAATGCGCTGCGTCAGGCGGGGGCGCTGTTGCCGGAACGGAAGCACGAATGGGCAAGCTCGTATCGGGCGGCGGCAATCGGTACGGGTGACGACGACTATTTCTCGAAGAACTTTCACGAGGCCTTCTACTTCTACGACGCGGCGATCCGGCTCGGTGAGGCACGGGACAATCGACCGTCGTCTTCGTTGATCGGGCGCTGGATGCAGTGCATGGCGCATGCGCTGGCGGCCGATATCGACCGAGCCAGATATCCACCGTCGTATTGGAAGATGGCAATCCGTCGGGCCGAGGGGCTTGGCTATGACGGCGCGGGGTCCGCGGACTTGAAGGCGCTTCTGCGCGGGCTGGCGTATGAAAACCTGGGCGACGTGGAACAGGCGTCGGCCGAGTATGGCAAGGTGATCGGCCGGCCGGTGGTCAGCCTGGATGGCGATTTGATCGCGCGCAGCCGGAAGACGGCCTTGAAAACAATCCGGCGTTGGTATGATCCGGCATTGAGCGATCGGCGCGCCGGGGTCTGGTCGCGGAACGAGGGTGGTGAATGGCAGGTGTTGTCGCGGCCGGGGTTCCGGATTCATCATCGCAATGCGAAGGCGGCCGAACGGATCGCGTCGGCGGGGATCTTTTATTTTCGCCGAATTGCCGATCTTCTGGCATTGGACGTGGAGGAAGTGCCCTGGCCGGTGGCGTGCGATGTATTTCTCCACGCGGACGAAGCGGCGTTTCGGGAGGCGACGGGCCAACAGGGGCCGGTTCGGGCGATCAGCACGATCGAGACTCAGGGCGGGAAACTGTTGCGTCACAGCATCCATGTTCATCAGCGCGATCCGTTGTTGATGTCGGCGTCGTTGAGCCACGAGCTGGCGCATCTGATCGTCGGCGCGGTTGTGGGTTATCGACCGGGCAAGGCGGTGCTCAACGAAGGGATCGCCCTGCATGTCGAACCGGAGTGCCGGCATCGACAATTCGGCCGCTTGTTCGGAGCAATCGAGCGACCCCGTCGCATTCAACAACTGCTGTCGATCGGCGAGATGCATCCGCCGGAGCCGGACTTCTACACCGAGGCGTATCGACTGGTGTGGGTATTGCGGCGCGGCGGCGATTTGTCACGGCTCGTGGTGGAGGATGGCTCCGGATTGAATCGAACCCGGCTGGCCAAACGATTCGGCTTTTCGGGCGGGAAGGCATTGGAAAAGGCGTACGCCAGGAAATGACTGTTGTATTTATTCAGGTCGCGTTTCAGGGCATGACGAACTGGTAGTCGATTCGGAAGCCGCCGGGCGCCGCCGGATCCTGCTCGAAGGTAAAGATCAGCAGGCCGCTGCCGGTCACATCTCGAATATCGCTTCGATCACAGGTGAAATCGATCCCCACGTTGCGGACCATACCGAGGGCGGTGCCTTCGGTGGGTTCGGCTTCGAGTGGATCGCCCAGGGGGGCGGCGGAAAAGTTGACGCCTCGAACCAGCGCCCGCGGATCGGTCACGTTGATCGCCGGATCTCGTTCGTTTTCCTTAATCAGCCGGATCAACTCGTCGCCGCCCACTGAGAAGACACGCCGGCAGGGCTGTGCGATCTGGGGGCTGGCGGTGTTTCCCTCGAGTCGAAGCTGTTGCGAATTGGTGGGGAGGGTGTCTTGGTTGAGCGGGTTGTAGCTCCCGAAGGAGAAAATCGCTCGAAAATTGGTGTTGTTGATGAAGGCGACCTGAATCGCGCGGGGGACAAGCTGCCCGCCTGCGCCGAAATCACTCGTTGCCGCCGTGAGCGTGGCCGGGACACCGGTGGTGCACGAGGCGATGGGGCCGACCAGCAGCAAGAGGATTACGCTTGTGAGGGGGCTTATTATGGGGCGTCGTTTGTTCATCCGGTTTCTCGATCAATCGGCGATGACCTGGCTTATCGCTAGCATCGGCAACGGGGTGTGGGGTGGGCCAGTTTATTCGGCGGGATCGTTGGGATACATCGTGGTCCACGCGTTTCGCCCCGAGGCTTGGGCATGCTGGACGGCCGCGGTGTTGTTATAGGATCAGCGTGATAATGACTTCCCGATGGTTGGGGTCACGATACTGCTGGGGTTGGCCAAGGGACTTTTCGAGACCGGGGAGCGATCACCCAGGGCGGCGCTTCGCTCTGCCCTGGGCTGACATGTTTTTGCCCCTTCGGGGCGAGGAAACAACAACACAAGAACAAAAAGACGTGGGAAGGGATTTCCTTCTCGGGGGGGAGATTCTGTCGCCTTTTCAGGGCTTGATTTGGGTGAATGCCCGGTACCCAGGGTTTCACCTTGGGCTTTGTTATGTCGCCCTTTCAGGGCTGGGGATCAGCAGATGGGTCTGATGACCCAACCTACTGGAGTTGGCACTGCTTGAAGCAGTGGCACACCTGTGTCCCGTGCGTGTGATCAACAGATGGGTCTGATGACGCATCCTACTGAAGTTGGGTATGCCGGCCGGCCGCGGTGGTTGTATTACTTTCGCTGGCGATAGAGGGACTGATCCACGACCGCGGCCATGGCGGTGGTGTCCAGATTGCCGCCCAGGAAGGAATTGATTTTTGGGATGTGCGCACCGGCGTCGGTGAGGATCGCGTTGTAGTCGAACTCGATCAGCTCGGCATTGCTCATTCCGTTGATCTTCTTGAGCACCTGATCGACGTGCAGCGACAGCATCCGGCCCATGTCCGCGTCCGGCGTGCCGTCTTCCTTGAAGGTGCCTCGGCGGACGAGCATCTGCTTCTGTGACGCGAGGATTTCCTCCATCTTTCGGCGCATAAAGAGGATCTTGTATTGATACCCCTCGGGTAGATCGAGGAGGAGTTGGGAGATCATCTTGACGACTTTGCCCTTTGCGTCGGGCAACCAGGCCGTGTCTTCCTTGATCTTTTTGACGCGTTCGAACTCGTAGTAGCCCTTGGGATTGTCCTCGTCGGCGGTTCGAATGCCGTCGGCGAGGACGGGAATTCCGCCGGCCTCGAGGATCATCATCATCATCGATGTCCCGCTACGCGGCAGCCCCGAAACGATTGTCACTTGATCTTTTCTGCTCATGACTGAAACCCTCCCCCGCAACTCACACACCCAGTTTCGATTACGTAAAACCCGCCCGTTATCCGGGGGACGGCCCTATCGTAAAGAAGAGCTTTTGAGATGAAAAGGACACCGCTCCTTTTAGGACCTGGTTCGGAATCGCCGATCGTGTCGGGTGTGCGATCGGCTGATCGATTTCGTTGTATCATTCAGGAATAGAGGTTTTAATGGCCATCCTCGCCAGGAGGATACTATTATGCATGGAACGATCCAACGCTGGGTACTCAGATTTTCAATCCTTGCCACCCCTTTGTTGCTTACCGGTTGCCACGACAGCAATACCAGTTCCGCCGGTATCGTTGACATCGTTTTCGCCATCACCGATCTGGTTCTGGCCATCATTGTTGCGGTGGACTAGAAGTCTCGAATATTGGCGTTGGGGCGTTATAATGCCCTTTTCCGGGATGGTGGGGGTTCACCGATCGTTGCATTTTTTACCCTTGCGCGGTATGCTCCACATATTCTGAGATGGGGAAGCTGTTTTGTTATGGGGGGGCCGATAACTTCCTTTCCCACTGAAGAACCTGTCGCAATGACGTATCCGTGGAGGCGTTTCGTAGTCGAGCATTTCGGTGCGCTGTTTCCACGGTTTCACTCTGGAGGGCAGTCACCATGTTTCGGCAAGAAGCGGCCTCTCGTGGATCCTGGCATCTCGGCATGCTGGCGTGGGGAGGGCTACTGATCGGTCTCTGGCCTGCCCCGGCGATTTCTCAGGTACCCTTTACCGAAGAGGCATTGTCGCGCGGTCTGAACTACTTTACGCCGGAGCGCATCAGCATCTCCCGGTTTGGATACGGCGTGGCCTTCGTCGATCTCGATGGGGATGGGGATCCCGACATCGTGACCGTGGGTGCTGCGGACGGGCATGCGGGGGTCTTTGAGAACGACGGGACCGGAATCTTTACTGACCGATCGTTGAACAATGGCATTCCCATCCTGGAGGGTCGCTCGGGGATCGTGGCGCTCGACTACGATGACGACGGGGATCTGGATCTGTTCATCACGCAGATCGACTACGGCAACGTCCTGGCCCGCAACGACGGGAACTTTCTATTCACCGATGTCTCGACGGCGGCCGGGGTGGCCGACATCGGCAGGGGGACCGGTGCTACGGTGGGCGATTATGACGGCGACGGATGGCTGGACATCTATGTTCCGAACTATGGCGTGGATTTGATGGGTCAGCCGGACGAGGATCTTCTGTTTCACAATCTGGGCAATGGCACCTTTACAGACGTGGCCTCGGCCCTGGGCGTGGCCGACCCCTGGCGTGGCTGGCAGGCGGTTTTCTTCGACATGGATTGGGACGGTGATGTGGATCTGTATGTCTCCAATGACAAGAAGGTTCCCTCTGAATTAACGATGCACAACCGGCTCTATGAGAACATCGGGGGAACCTTCAGCGACATCTCCGCCTCATCGGGAACAGACGTTCACCTCTATTCGATGGGGCTCGGCGTGGGGGACTTTGATGGGAACAACCTGCAGGATGTGTATTGCACGAACCTGGCGATCGAGCCCAACTCGTTGCTCCTGAACCAGGGGGGGGGTGTTTTTACATCGTCGGAAACCCTGGCGGGGACGGAATCGATGCGAACCGGCTGGGGAGCGGTGATCTTCGACTACAACAATGACGGACTGGAGGATCTTTACGTCTGTGACATGATAGGACCGCCGATCGGCGCATTGCCATTTAATCGTCTGTATGTTCACAACGGCTCGTGGCCCTGCACCGACGTGGGGCCTGCGCTAGGCGTGGATGATGCCCGGGATTCGTTTGCCGTGGCGGTCGGCGATGTGGATGATGACGGTGATCTCGATATTCTGATTCAGAACAACGATGATCAAACCCGGCTTTACATCAACCATGAGGGTGAGACTCGGCGTTGGATCAAACTTGATGTCAAAGGGCAGGGGCACAATCAATATGCCATCGGCGCTCGTGTTCGGACGCGTGTGGGATCGGTCTGGCGGGATCGACAGATCATCGCCGGCGGCAATAACTACAAGTCACAAAACGAGCTGATCGTTCACTTTGGGTTGAATGACGCATTGATCGCTGACGAGGTGTTTGTGATGTGGCCCGGGGGTACCACACGCACGCTGACGAATCTGGAAACCAACCGAACCTGGCTCATCTTCCCTCCGGAACGGCTGGGCGACAGCAACGCGGATGGAGCCATCAACGTGGACGATGTTGTGGCGTTCGTCGGCGTGATCCTTGGCATGGATACGGATCCTGTCCGCACGGCCCTCTCGGATATGGATGGGAATGGTGGAGTCGATGGCTCGGATATCGCGGCTTTCATTCAGGCCCTGCTTCCGTAATCGGAGCCTGTTTGATGGGGTTTCATGGTCAACCATTTATTCTTCGATTTGTCAATTTGGCATGGCGTGCGTTATGGGATCCGTGCTACCCCGTTTGTATCGCCCTTACAGGGTTGGGTGATTGTGATCGTGCTGACCCAGGGCGGCGCTTCGCTCTGCCCTGGGCTGACATGTTGCGGCCCCTTCGGGGCAAAAGGGGTATGTGATCCTTCGGGGCGAGTCACATATTCAGGTGTGATGATGCGCCATGCCGTTTTCGCACCGGCGGGACGCCGGTGATCCCCATTTTTCATGCCGGTGATCCTCGGTGTTGATGAGGGATG
>JBHHUV010000142.1:0-7084 GCA_046754005.1 Phycisphaerae bacterium
ATCGTCTGATCAACCATCTCGAAAAACCCCACATGCCCGCCAAGCAGCCGAAGCTGGAAGATGCCCAGCTCGATCTGATCCGACGTTGGATCATGAGCGGCGCGCCGCCAAACACAGATTCGACCCTCAAGGCGACCACCGCGGCCAAGCCGCCCCCCCCGTCGTCGGCACCGCCGGCGCCGCCACGGTTCAAGCAGGGCCTGCGTCCGCTCCCCGCCGTCGCCCTCGCCGTCCATCCGAGTACGCCCATGATCGCCGTCGGCGGAAATGAACAGATCATTCTGTACGACGCCGAAGCGCTGAAGCCCAAGGCGGTCCTGGATTTTCCCGAGGGACGCATCGAACAGATCGCCTACAGCGCCGACGGTCTGCTCCTGATCGCCGCCGGCGGCCGCGCAGGCGAATCGGGCACACTCGTCGCCTATGACACCGAATCGATGCAGCGGACCGGGCAATTCGATCGGCTCTACGACTCGGCGCTCGCCGCCGCGATCAGCCCGGACGGCGGATTCATCGCGGTCGGCGGCAGCAATCGGCGCGTCCGGGTTTTTGACAGCTTTGATGGATCGAGGCTGTTCGAGATCACCGCGCACAACGAGTGGATCCGGGCGACGGCCTTCAGCCCGGACGGTTTGCTCTTGGCGACGGCCGATCGAGCAGGCGGTCTGTTCGTGTGGGAATCAGACACCGGTAGAGAAGTTCACGCCCTCAGGGGCCACACCTCCGGCGTGACGGCCGTGGCCTTTCGCGCGGACAGTCTGGTGCTGGCCTCGTGCGGTGACGATGGCATCATTCGGCTGTGGGAGATGGAGAACGGGCGACAGATCCGGCAGTGGAACGCACACGCCGGAGCCGTGCTCGACCTTGCCTTTGCGACCGATGGTCGAATCGCCACCTGCGGCGCGGACGGCTTCGCCCGGCTCTGGCAACAGGATGGGAAGAAAGTGCGGGACTATCCAAATCAAGACGACTGGCTCTATTCGATCGCCCTCACGCCGGACGCGACGCGGTTGCTCACGGGGAGATGGAACGGGGACATCACGGTCTTTGAGACCGCCACGGGAAAGAGAGTGGGCAAGCTCACAACCGCGCCCAAACCAGAGCCACCCCCATCCGTAGCAATGAGTGGAAACCCCCCGCGTTCCTGAACGAATCCACTGTCCAATAGAATACAAGAACCCGTGCCGCAGAAAGCATCATCCACTTTTTCCTCATGTATCTTAGCATCGCCCACCATCCACCTGGCACGCGCGCAAGCATTCCCACTCCAAAGGAGCGCAGGCGCACCGCTCCAAAGGAGCGCAGGCGCATAGCCACGGGTGAAGCGCAGCGAAACCCGTGGATAAAGGCGCAATAACTTCATCATCTCGCCCTGAAAGAGCGAGGGCAACATCCACGATCTCGTACTGCGTTCCACCCCTGGCGACTAGATCCCCCTTGAACAATCATGGACTCCGACGCGGATGGATGTTGCAGATTCACACGCTCGGATTAAGATTCGCGATTCGTCGGCGTAATCAGTATCCAGATGGGACATGCATATGAGAGTGCTCAGCGGCGTACAACCTTCGGGGAAACTGCACCTGGGAAATTATTTCGGTGCGATGAAACAACATATCGACGGGCAGGACGAACACGACAGCTTCATCTTCATCGCCAACTACCACGCCCTGACAACGATTCAAAACGCGGAAGAGCTGGTCGCGCTGACGCGCGACGTGGCCCTGGACTATCTGGCATTGGGGCTCGACCCACAGAAGGCGTGCCTCTTTCGACAGAGCGATGTCCCCGAGGTAACGGAGCTCACCTGGATTCTCTCAACAGTAACCGGCAAGGGGCTATTGGATCGAGCGGTAAGCTACAAAGACAAGGTTTCCCGCGGGCTGACGCCCTCGATGGGGCTGTATAGCTACCCCATTCTTCAGGCCGCCGACATTCTGATCTACCGCAGCGACGCCGTCCCCGTGGGTCAGGACCAGAAGCAACACATCGAGATGACCGCCGACATGGCCGGTTACTTCAACAACACCTACAAACGCGAGGTGTTCGTCATTCCCAAGGTGAAGCTCAACGAGGCAGCCGTCGTGCCCGGCCTCGACGGCGAGAAGATGAGCAAGAGCTACGGGAACACGATCGACCTGTTCGACGCGCCCAAAACGGTGAAAAAGCGAATCATGAGCCTGAAGACCGACAGCACGCCGGTGGAAGATCCGAAGGATCCCGATGGGTGCAACGTCTTCGCGCTGTTGCGCTTGTTCGCGACCCCCGAGGAGACGGGCGAATGGGCAAAGCGATACCGCGCCGGCGGCATGGGCTATGGCGAGGCGAAAAAGCGTCTCGTCGAGTTATTCGAGGAGCGGTTCGCGGCGGCCCGGGAGCGACGAGCGACGCTGGCGCAGGATCCCGACACGGTCGAAGACATCCTGGCAGCAGGCGGAAGGCGCGCACGGTCCGTCGCGCGACAGGTCATGGAAGACGTCCGCAGCGCGTGCGGGATCGTGGTGGCGGATGGTATATGAAGACGATGCAGCAATTCAGTCCACGGATTATCGCCGAAATAAATCCGGAAAATGCATACCTGGTTTCGGCAATCTGGTGATATAATGGACCACAAGAGGTGTCATCATGGTAGCCGTGTTATCTCCAGAAATTCTCGCGAACATTCGGATGACGGTGGATGAGTATCTCGCCGCCGATCTCCCGGAGGGATACCGGTATGAACTGGTCGAAGGAGTCGTGCAAGTGACGCCTGTTCCGGGGATTCTACACGATGCGGTTGTCGAAATCCTTCACGACATCTTTTCCATGTACAAGAAGCAGCGACCGGACATCGTGGCCCACATTACTCAACGATCCGCCGTCACGCTTCTCGATCGACAGACGACGCGAGAGCCGGACTTCGCCGTTTACGGCCCGGCGGACATGGCCGACAAGGAGGGCAAGACCTGGAAGGATGTCACTCCAGTGCTCGTCGTCGAGGTTGTTTCAACCGATCAGGCCCGGCGAGACTACGAGGAGAAGCGTAAGGACTATTGGGATGCCGGCGTCGGGGAATACTGGATAGCCGATCCCGATCGAAAGATGCTGACCGTGCTTGTACGCGGTTCATCCGATTGGTCGGAATCTCGATTCGATACATCCATGATTTATGAACCCACCCTTTTTCCAGGTCTGGATATTCCGGTCGGCGAAATCTTACCCTGAATAACGGTCCAATCACACGACCCGCGTTACCCCATCGGAAACCACAGATCATCCCACCTCGCCCCTGCCGGTCGTATCCGTTACGATCACGACCATGCCCGAATACCGCGTCCAAACCGACATCTATCACGGCCCGCTCGATCTGCTCCTGTACCTGATCAAGCGGGACGAGATCGATCTCTACGATATTCCCGTGGCGCGCATCACCGAGCAATACTGCCGATACATCGAAATGCTCAAGGTCATCGACCCCAACGTCGCCGGCGACTTTCTCGTCATGGCAACGGTCCTCATGGAATTGAAATCCCGGATGCTCCTCCCGCGACCGGTGAGCGAGGAGGATGAGCCGGACGATCTGACCGATCCGCGTCTCGAGCTTGTTCGACAATTGCTCGAATACAAGAAGTTCAAGGATGCCTCGTTCGAGCTGCGCGACGCGCAGGTGGAACAGGCCCACCGATGGCCGCGTGTGCCGGCTCAAAGCAAAACGCCGGACACCGCCGAGGAGCGTACAACCGATCTCGAAGATGTTCAGATCTGGGATCTCGTGGCCGCGTTCAATACGCTCATGTCGGCCATCGGCGCCGGTCACGCGGTCCATGAAGTGGTCATGGACGACACCCCGATGGCGTCCCACGCGACGGCGATTCTGGAGCAAATACAGCGCGAGGGGGGCGATCTTTCATTCGAGACCTTGTTCACGAACCGAACACGGGCGGAGATGATCGGAATGTTTCTGGCGATATTGGAGCTGATGCGCCAGACGCGAATCCGTGTCGTGCAGGAATCACCCCACGGCCCAATCGTTATTCATCTAATCTCGGCCGAACCGATCGAAGTCGGCGAATCCTGGGGACCCGCCTTTCACGAGGCGGTCCTGGGAACACAAGACACTGCGGCCGAAGAATTGCAACCAGGGCCTCCGGCGGATTCAATCGAACACGATCCCGCCGATAACAAGACCAATGTCGAAAACAATCCAGCGGATGCCTCCAATGCCTGCCCGCTGGAATCATCGGAGGACCACCCGGAATCATGACACCCACACAGAGACTTCGAGAACTCAGCCTCACGTTGCCCAAACCGCCCGCCCCGGTCGGCGCCTATGTGCCCGGCATTCGCACGGGCAACCTCGTCCTGGTGAGCGGGCAGATTCCCATCGCCGGCGGCGCCGTCACGGTCGCGGGCAAGGTGGGCAAGGATGTCACGCTGGAGGACGCGGCGGCGGCAGCGCGTCAATGCGCCCTGAATGGCCTGGCCATCGCCGCCGAGACGGCGGGCGGTCTTGATTCTATCACGCGCGTCGTGCGTCTGGCGGTCTATGTAAACAGCGCACCCGGCTTCACCGATCAGCCCAAGGTTGCGAACGGGGCGAGCGATCTGATGGTCGAAGTGTTCGGCGAGGCCGGGCGCCATGTCCGCGCCGCGATCGGGGCAAATGAGCTGCCCCTCAACGCCGCGGTAGAGGTGGAACTCATGGTGGAAGTGGGCGGGGAATCGGAGTGAACCAAACCAAGATAGACGAATCCATCCTCCGCCCGTTGTGGTGGAACGACCAGACCCCGCCACACGGCGCCCTGGAACTGCTGGATCAGACCCGCCTCCCGGCGGAGGCGGTCGTCGTCACCTGCACGACGATCGAGTCGGTCTGGCAGGCGATCCGCGACTTGCAGGTGCGCGGTGCGCCGGCCATCGGGATCGCCGCCGCCTACGGGCTGATCGTCGGACTGGACGAAACCCCGCCCAATGACGAAAACTGGCTCGAACGGCTCAAGCAGCTTTCCGAGTATCTCTCCACGAGCAGACCGACCGCCGTCAACTTGTTCTGGGCGTTGGATCGGATGGGCCGGTATACCGAACAGCTTGGCATGCGTGATCGGCTCGATGCACGGAGGTTGTTGCTGGAAGAGGCCCACCGAATCCGAGATGAGGACGCGGCGATGTGCCGCGCGATCGGGGAGGCAGGCCGAGATCTCATCCCAGAAGGCGGTGGCGTACTGACCCACTGCAACGCCGGCGCCCTGGCGACAAGCGAATTCGGCACCGCGCTCGCGGTCATGTATGCCGCGCACGGTCGGGGGCGGCGATTCACGGTGTTCGTCGACGAGACGCGCCCGCTCCTGCAGGGCGCCCGATTGACGACGTGGGAACTCTCCGCTGCAAGCATCGATGCCACGCTGATCTGCGACAACATGGCAGCGGTGCTGATGCGGGATCGAAAGATCGACCTCGTCATCACCGGGGCCGATCGGATCGCCGCCAATGGCGACACGGCCAACAAGATCGGCACCTACGGCGTGGCGGTGTTGGCCGCGGCCCACGAGATCCCCTTCTATGTCGCCGCGCCGAGTTCCACGTTCGATCCGGCGCTAACCGACGGGTCGGCAATCCCGATCGAGACGCGCGATCCGGAGGAGATTCGAACCGTCCTCGGGCAACGGATCGCCCCGGAAGGAATCCCCTGTTTCAGCCCGGCATTCGACGTAACACCGGCTCGACTGATCACCGGTCTGATCACCGAACAGGGCCTCATCAGCCCGGTAACGATCCAGAACATCGCGACGATGCTGAAACAAGCACAACCCACCTCACAGCGATAAGCCCCGTATCCATACAGCGATAAGCCCCGCAGGGAAGGCACCGCCCACCCCTTTAATCCAGCCCTGAAAGGGCGATACAATCCGCCCATCTCAAAACCCGTGTAGGATAACTCATCAATCCATTTGCCAATCCCCAGCCCTGAAAGGGCGACAGAACAAAGCCCAGGGCAAAACTCTGGGTACCGACTCCCTCATCCAATGTCCAATAATCTAAAATCTCAAATCTGAAATCCCCGACCCCCTCTTTTTGGTTTCTTTTTTTATTTTGACGTTTTGACTTTTTGACGTTTTGACGTTTCCGAATAAGGAACGGTGATCAAGCGTATAGGGCGTTCTTGGAAGGCAACTGGAAACTCAAAAACTGGAAACAAAAAAATGACCACCCCCCAAATAACGAGAAATAGCATTACCGGACCCCCTCCCCAAACCGCCCGTTTTCCCAGTTATTCTCACTTATTCCCACGTATTCCCACTGATTCTCACCCAATTCCCACGTATTCCCACCAAAACCGTCCCAAATTCCCACTGATTCTCACTTTTTCTCACTTTTTCCCACTGATTCCCACTGCTCGAAAAACGGACCTTGGCAATCTAAACCCAGACCCACAAACGACTTCGGCACACTCGACACCTGTTCAAAACCTCGCAGAAAGGAAAAATCATGAAAAACAACCCCAAATCCGCCGCCGTCAGGGACCTCCTCTCGGACACCAGATACGCCATCATCCTGAAGCTCCCACACGATCTCAGGCACAAAGTCAACCAGTGCATCATCGATCGCACACTCAGACCCCTGTCCCGGATCTTCGACTTCTACGCCCTCTACCAATACGCCATCAGCCAAAGCGCCTTCTACCGCTACGCCCGCAATTACCGGGCACGCGTCGCCCAGCTCGAACTGGCCACCATCACCGAGGCCGACGGCGTCGATCTCCCAGAGCGCATCCTGAGCCTCTTCGGAACCCAGCTCCTGGAGGCCCTCGTACTCAACGATCCCGACCACGATCAGGTCCGCGCCTGCCTCGAGGCCTACCGCCTCGCCGCCCAGACGATCTGCTGCCTCCGAAAGCAGCCCGCCCCCGAAATTAAACCAATACAAGACAAACGTCTTTTTGTAATCCTCGACGAACTCAAGAAGATTACCAATGCGGCGGGCAACAACCACTCCCTGAATCTCAACCAACCAACCCGAAAGGCAAAACCCCGCCCGCCCATCCTGGCCCGAATACCCGACAATGAATAATAAATACAAATATATATAAATAACATGGCAGCAAGGT
>JBHHUV010000143.1:0-7074 GCA_046754005.1 Phycisphaerae bacterium
ATTCCCAAGCTCGTCGGCGGTTACAACGCCAAAAGCAAGCGGATCGCGACGGCCCTTTACGCCAACGCGATCAGCCGCGTGGTGCCGGTCGATAGTTGCGAAATCGCCGAGGCGGCGAAGATCGTGGAAAATGTTTACCGATGTGTGAATATCGCCATGGTCAACGAATTGAAGACGCTCTTCGACAAGATGAACATTGACGTGTGGGACGTGATTGACGCGGCGAAGACGAAGCCGTTCGGTTTCTCGGCGTTCTACCCCGGCCCCGGTCTTGGCGGCCACTGCATCCCCATCGATCCGTTCTACCTGACGTGGAAGGCGCGGCAGTTCGGCGAGCCGACGCGTTTCATCGAACTCGCCGGCGAGATCAACACCGACATGCCCGAATACGTCATCAACCGGCTGGCACAGGCGTTGAACGATCACCGAAAGCCGATCCGCGGCTCGAAGATTCTCGTCCTCGGCCTGGCCTACAAGAAGGACGTGGACGACATCCGCGAAAGCCCGAGCATCGAGCTGATCGAACTCCTGCGTGAGCGCGGGGCCAAGGTCGACTACAACGATCCCCACGTGCCCCGAACCCACAAGGGCCGCGAACACGACCTACGTATGAAATCGGTCCCGCTGACGCCAAGTTCGCTCAAGAAATACGACGCCGTCCTCATCGCCACCGACCATTCATCCTACGACTACAAGATGATCGTCCAGCACAGCAAGCTCGTAGTGGACACCCGCAACGCCACCGTCAAGGTACGCACGGGTCGCAAAAAGATCGTCAAGGCCTGAGAGACATCTTGGCACTGTCAAGCGACAGCTTGGCAGTGCTTGATCCAGGGGAACCATTCTTAAGGATCGCAAATTAAAAACTTCCCGGTGGGCCTATGACAGAATCCGCGGGTTCTCTTGCCGGCTTCAGCCGGCAGTTTTTTGTTTGCCACCGACTTTAGTCGGTGGTGGACGCCATGGGTAACTCCCCCCTCAGCCGGCTTCAGCCGGGCTTTCATGTTTCGATCCCGCCATGGGTGCCCCATCCTTTCTCAAAAGAATGAGTGGGGAATCAGCGAGCCAAGCTTGACCATGCCACCCAATAATGCGGCGCGCAGTTTCGCATGGGCACGAATCGCTCGTATGTATCGCCGCTCCGAGATGCCGCCCTTGGCGCGCATGAGGGCGACGAGCGACTTTTTATCACGGGTAGTCCATTCGCTCAGGTCGGAGATTGGTCCCAGTAGCATGCTCAATCGCTCGAATGACCGGCGCTCGTTCGGCGGCCATTTCGACATGCCGCGCTCGCCGAGATCACGCCGCGCCCGTTCCACGGCCCACCGCCCCGCCGCCTCACGATCACCGTCAAACTCACACCCGATCCAGCGCGTCACTGCCAGGCCAATCTCCGACAGCTCGATCTCATCACGACGCATATTGCCTTCGCCATCCAGATCAAACGCCAGCTTCGACCGTGCCAGTCGCCGCAGGATGCGTGCCGGCGATCGGTAGGCTCGATCGACGATGCGCTTCGAGCGTTCCGTCTCCGCCAGTTGACGCGCCTTCTCGTCCGTCGGTCGGAATCCCAACCGATCGTAAAACCAATAGGCGCCCGACCGAATCGCCTCGGCGTTGTCGGCCCCGAACTGGTAGGGATCGACGAAAAACCGCCGCGCGCCGAAGAATTGGTGATACACCCGCATGATCTGGCGGAAGACGAAGCCCGATTCGCCGCCTCGGAACGCATCAAAAATGTTGACGCCGATCTCGCATCGATCCCCGAAGAGCCAGCCGCCGCCGTAGCCGATGGGCACACGGTTGCGCGCTGCCACGAAGCCGTAATAGCTTTCGATCGGCAGCCGCCGGTCGGGTACCATCCCGAAGACGGCCACATCGACACCCCGGTCGAGTTGAAATAGCGTCACGTCGCGTTCGCTGGCATAGGTCAGCGTATCGATTTCGCGATGGCGAACGCAGAGCGTCGTCCGACAGACGTCCAGCAGGTCGCGGGCCTGCTGGATCGGCAGCCGACGCGTCGCGGGCAAGGGCCGGGCCATCTCCCCGCAAAGCGAACCCGCACGGACGATCGCGTCGTCTTGAAAGAAAGTCGGCCGCCGAGGAAACCGAGCAAAGGTGCGCGAGGCGATCTTGTCGGTCAGCCTCCAGCAAATGCGCAGATCGAGCGATTCGAAGGCCTGTTCGCGCAACTCGGGCGTGGCCTCCAGACGATTGAATCGATCCACGAGCCAGGCCAGGTCGGTCGTGTGTTGCGATCCCCGGGCGAGGCGATTCCATTCACGTGTCGTCAGCCGATCGCTGAGCAGACCATCCCGCTCGACGCCGGCAACGAGCAGATTCAGAAATTCGTCCAGTTTTTCACCCGCGGAACCGTCCTCCCAATCCAGTTCGACGGATCGCCCGAACCGCCGCGCCAGCCACGCGGCCGCCTCAACCGAGAAGGCGCAGGTCGTGACGGTCCCGGCCATGCCGCTGTCGACGAGGCGATCGATCTCCCGCCGCCTGCCTGATTTCATGATGTCGCGTGTGATCCTCGCGATGCGCCGCAGTTCCGTGTTGACGATCCGCAGCATCTCCGCGTCATCGGGGGTCGCCGCCATGAACAGCAGGAGGTCGTGGTAGTCCCGCAGATCCCGTACAACGCCGAACGGATCACGGGCACATTGTGTCAACAGGATGCGTTTTTTCTCGCGGGAGCGAGCGTTGAAATCGGTTCGCAGGCGACGCAGGTTGTCAATCAGCCGTTGGGTGGACATGGAATCTTCAGTGCCCCTACGCCGGGATATCACTCCGCACGATACAGGCCGTGGGCTGGAGTGTACTGGACCGACAAAATGTCCAATTACGGATGCCTGTCAGAACGCGACCGACACAACTTAACTGCTTACAAAAAAATGAATTACACATGATGTCACACCCGAATGTTCCGACAAATCCGACACATTCGAGAGTGCCGGCAACGCAAGGCTGATTCTCCACAAGCGAGCGTAACAAACATTCATCGTCCGGTCATGTAACGGGAAATCTGGCTTTCTGAGTCTCATATCATTGACCCGTTCACCGACCCGATCAGCCGCAATTGTTTCTCTGGCTTTGTGTGTTAAGACACATCATGAGTCATGGACCATGATCCACACAATGCATTCAACGCTCTTTTATCGGCGCAGGGTGTGAATAGACGCACGCGCGCCCTGTCTAGGCGCGCACTTTGAGACATGATAATCCGCGACTCATTTGGGCCGGCAACTCGGCTTCAATGATCATTCACCCATGTTCCAACCATGATTCATCAGGGAATATCCGCTATTATCTATCGGTTATGGTGAGTAAGCATCGGTTTTCGCGAACCCGAATACATGAGCGGGCCGCGATTTGAAGTGCTTGCGCGCGAGGGGGAGTGGGTTCACCTCGCAAAACACACAACAGCGCCTCACAGAGTTATTCCATCTGGTCTGATTTTCGAGCGGCTTTCAACCCGTGCGCAAGATCGCGGCGCCCCGTTTCCGGATGTCGCGACGGGGCACGAAGGAAGCTCGGGCGCCGAACGAGTATCGCGAAACAAGCGTATCACGTTGATCGCAAAATCATTAACGAAACGGAGAAGGGAAATGCCTCGTACTGGAATCGTGTTTCATCGGTTGTCCTGTTGCCATCTTTTTACCTGTCTGAGCCTCGTCCTTGCGGTGGCCGGCCCATCGACCGCGCGGGCTCAGCTTGCACAACCCAATCAGAACCTGAAACAGGTCGCGACAGCCGCCCTGCTTGATGCCCATCCCGGTCTTCGATTGCATCGGATCGCCGATCGGATCACGCGCATCTACGGGCTGCCATTCTCCTCCGGAAACACGCCGATCGACGCCGCCGAGGCGTTTCGGTTGGCACATTCCCGCGTCTTCGGAGTTGCCGCCGCTGATCTTCAGCCGCGCAGCCTCCTCGCGGATCACCGCCGAACCCAGCCGGTCATGTACAACCCCCAGACCGGAACCTATAAGTTTACCATAGTCTATTACACACAGGCCGTCGAAGGCATCCCGGTCTATCGAGCCGACCTTCGCCTCCTCGCAAGAAACGTGGCCGGCTCACCGATCGTCCTGGCCTCCTCGGCCCTGCGCGATCCGGGTGGCTTCACGATCGGCACGGCGATGCTGAACAATCTCAACCAACCGGCCTATATCAACGGTCGATTCGATGTCGCGAAACAGGCCGCAGTGGCCGCCGTCCCCGGCCTGCTCAATTTCACCTCGCCTGAGGCGGTCGTCTGGGCGGGAATCGACGACATGCGCGTCACACCCAGCCTCGCACTGAGCTTCATCGGGGATAACTTCGCGCCGAATACACAGTCGGACCAGAAGTGGCGATTCATCGTCGATATCAACACGGGCGCCATTCTCTATCGAGAATCGGTGATCATCCGGGTAGACGGCAACGCCAGCGGCAACGCGACCGCCGGCCTCGGCGCCGAGCAATGCGAGGCCGAAGTACCGACCGCCATGCGCTACCTGCGAATCACCTCCGGCGCGAATTCCGTCTTCGCCGATGTGAACGGAAACTTCACGATCACGCCCGGCGGTGGGACGATCGATGCCACGCTCAGCGGCCAATGGTTCGACACGTTCAACTTTCTCGGGGCCGAGACGAGCGAATCGGTACCCGCCGCAACACCGGCGAACCTGCTCTTTAACTCCGCGAACACGACCGAGGAGATTCGCGCACAGGTCAACGGGTATCTGGGTGCCAACGTCGTGCGCGACTTCGCCGCCTTTCATAACCCGGCTTATCCGACATTCACCGATACGGGCATTCCTGTAACCGTCAACCGGACAGACGGATTCTGCCCGGGCAATGCCTGGTACGACCCGGCTGATGCGGCTTCACCGACGGGCTATTCCATCAACTTCTGTCAGTCGGGACCGAGCAATCCGAACACAGCCTGGTCGAGCGTGATCTATCATGAGTTCGGACATCACCTCGTCGAAGCCGCCGGCAGCGGACAAGGTCAGTATGGTGAAGGTCTCGGTGACGTGATGAGTGTCATCATCCTCGATGACAATCGCGTGGGCCTGGGATTCTTTGGCGGATGCGGCGCTGCCAGCGTATTGCGAGATGCCAACAACACCATTCAGTATCCATGCAGCAGTGAGATCCACTTTTGCGGGCAGATTTTTTCGGGTTGCATCTGGGATACACGCAACGAACTCGTCATCACGAACCCGACCACCTACACGGACATTCTCGGAAATCTGGCGATCAACAGCATTTTGCTGCATACCGGAAGCCTGATCACGCCGCAGATCACAACCGACTTCCTGACGCTCGACGACGACGACGGCAATCTCAACAACGGCACACCGCACTCGGCCGAAATCATGACCGGGTTCGGGGCACACAACATGATCCCGGCCACAGCACCTACGAACGACAACTGCGCCGATGCAATCCCGATCTTCGAAGGTTTGACGGCCTACGACACCACCGGCGCGACGACCGACGGTCCGGCGCACCTTGCCGAATGTGGCGACCTGGCGGGTGACGGGGGACAGACCTATCACGATCTGTGGTATGGCTACACCGCCCCATGCAGCGGCAATCTGACGATCACCACCTGTGAAGATCTCGGGGGCAGCGCCAACTATGACACCGACATGGTCGTCTATACCTGGGACGGTTTAAGCTGTGCCAGCCGAGCCTGGCTCGCCTGCAACGATGACGATCCGATCAATCCCTGCGGCGGTAGTCCAAACTTCCATAGCACAATCCAGATCGCCGTCACACAGGGGAACACCTACCTGATCCGGATCGGGGGCTGGAACAACGGCTCGCAAGGGACGGGCAATCTGCTGCTGTCGAATGACGGATCACCCTGCGGGGGCTGCCCACCGCCGACGGCCGTCTGCCAGAATATCATCCGCACCCTCACGGGGGGGACGGTGACGGTTGCGGCCGCGGACGTGGATGGAGGCAGTACGCCCGGCAGCGGTTGCACGATCGCTTCGTTGCAGATTCGAAAGACCGTGGGTGGAACATTCGGACCGAGTGTGACGTTTGATTGCACCGAACTCGGGCCGCAGAGCGTGACATTACGCATCACGCAGGATGACGGGCAGACCAGCGAATGCACGGCGACGGTCACCGTCCAGGATGTGGATACGGATGGGGATGGAACCGGCGATTGCGCGGACAACTGCCCGATCGATCCCAACAAGACCAACCCCGGTCAGTGCGGCTGTGGCAACCCCGACACCGACACCGATGGGGATGGGACGGCGGACTGCAACGACGGCTGTCCGAATGATCCGAACAAGACGAACCCCGGCGTATGCGGCTGTGGTGTTCCGGATACGGATACGGACGGTGACGGAACCCCCGACTGTAACGATGGCTGTCCGGCGGATCCGAACAAGACGGCCCCCGGTCAGTGCGGCTGTGGCATTCCCGATACCGACACCGATGGGGATGGAACGGCGGACTGCAACGACAATTGCCCGAACGATCCCAACAAGATCAACCCCGGCGTATGCGGCTGTGGCGTTCCGGATACGGATACGGATGGCGACGGAACGCCCGACTGTAATGACAACTGCCCGACCGATCCGAATAAAATCAACCCCGGTCAATGTGGTTGTGGCAACCCAGATACCGACACGGATGGCGACGGAACGGCGGACTGCAACGACGGTTGCCCGATCGATCCGAACAAGACGGCGCCGGGCCAATGCGGCTGTGGTACTCCGGACACCGACACCGATGGCGACGGAACGGCGGACTGCATCGACAACTGCCCGCTCGATCCGAACAAGATCAACCCCGGTCAATGTGGTTGTGGCATCCCCGATACCGACACGGACGGCGACGGTGTAGCCGATTGTATCGACCAATGCCCCGGCGCACCGGATGTGGACACCGATGGCGATGGTGTTCTCGACTGCAATGACGGCTGCCCGATCGATCCGAACAAGACAGCACCCGGTCAGTGTGGATGCGGCAACCCAGATACCGACACGGATGGCGACGGAACGGCGGACTGCGTCGACTTATGCCCGAACGATCCCAATAAGATCGATCCCGGCGTAT
>JBHHUV010000144.1:0-7016 GCA_046754005.1 Phycisphaerae bacterium
GATGACATAGAGTTGATTGCACCGCACCGAAAGAACCGCAAGCCGGAAAACAAGACGCAAGACGGTCATCTCTTGCGTCGGTATAAACGACGTTGGACCGTCGAACGCACCATTAGCTGGATACAGCATTACCGCCGACTGTGCATTCGCTGGGAGAAGTCGACCACACTGTTCCAAGGATTTCTTCATCTCGGCTGTACGATGCTACTGCTCAAAGAGGTTTTGGGATAGGTTCTAATCTACCGTGCCTGCATAAGCAAACAAGAACGCCTGTGTCATTACTTGAGCCAGTCGCCGTACAGTTCAGGCCGGCGATCCCGCCAGAACAGGCGGCGGGCAGTCGAGCGGGAACAGATCTCGAGATCGCAATCCACGAGGAGCAACTCCTCTTCACCGCGGGCGGCTCGGGCGATGATCGCACCGTCGGGATCGGCCACGAATGATTCACCGGCGAACGCGAGTCGATCTTCCTTCCCCACCCGGTTGCACAATGCTGCGAAGTATCCATTCTGGAAGGCTGCCGTGCGGACCTCCGCTTCGTACAACCCGTCGGGCCACTCATCGACGACGCCCGCCTGTGGGATGACCACGATCTCCGCGTTTTGCGCGCCCAGGGCGCGCATGTACTCCGGATAGTGCCGGTCATAGCAGATCGCGACGCCGACTCGCCCGCCGCGGGTCTCGTAGACGGGAGCGCCGCTGTCCCCAGGGTGATAGTAGGCTTGTTCGTGGAAGCCGGGAAAGTCGGCGATGTGGACCATCCGTGTGACGCCGAGGAGCGTGCCGTCCGCGTCGATGACAGGTGAACTGTCGAAACAGCGTCCGGCCTCATCCCTTTCGTAGAGGTTGAAGACGGTGACGAGATTGAGCCGGCGCGCCTCCTCCACCAGCAGATCGGTTGTCGGTCCGGGGATCGGCTCCGCGAGTGTCGCGGCCTCCTTGTCGGCGGGATGCTGAGGGAAAAAACGGTGTAGCGCCAGTTCTGGGAAGACGATGAGGTTGGCCCCCCGATCAGCGGCCTGCTCCATGAACTCCACGGCGCTGCGGCGATTCTCATCCAGATCGGAGCCAGGTTTGATTTGTGCGAGGGCGATACGCATGAGTTCTGCCGGCTCAGAGACGACGACGTCTGACGGAAGTGTGATCACCTTCCAGCTCCATTATACGGGATTCCCAATTCGAATGGTTCTCCGGACTAATAAGATTCGCCTTACGATAATTGGATCGAACCGGGAAATCGTCGTTTCTTCCGGCCTCGCTCGCGTTCCCTAACACAATCCTAATTTCTCACTTCCATCATCACCATTTCCTGTGTAGATTGTTGACATGAGCAGACCGCTCCGGATCCTGCACACCGCCGACTCTCACATCGGTGCCGAGTTGCCGGTGCGACCGCGCGACGATCGACCTCGACGTGGGGACGATTTCGTAGACAGCTTCTCGCGCGTGCTCGACCATGCCCTGAACGAGAACGTCGATCTCGTGATTCATGCCGGCGATCTGTTCGACTTGCCCAATCCGAGTAGCCGGACGCTTGTGGCCACGGGTGAGCCCCTGCTCGGGCTCGCCGCCTCCGGTGTCCCGGTGATCATCGTGCCGGGGAACCACGAGCGATCGGCGATACCGGCGAACCTGTTCCTGTCGCATCGGAACATTCACATCGTGACCAAACCGTGCACGCTGACCTTTCGCCTAAACGGCCACACCGTCGCTGTTTCATCATTCCCATGCCTGAGGCGAGAGGCGGCTGGACGATTCCCGAGCGCCCTCGCTTCAACGGAATGGTCTTCCGGCAAGGCTGACCTGAGAATCTTGGCAGTCCATGCGACATTCGAATCGGCCACCTGCGGCCCGGCAAGCTATCGGTTCCGCGGTGGCGACAACGTTGTGCCGCGAGAGGCAATCCCCGCAGAGTTCGACTACGTGGCATGCGGCCATGTTCATCGGTACCAGGCGTTGTCCCTGCCCAACGTGGAGAAGCCTCGCCTGGTATACGCGGGCTCGCCGGACCGAATCTCCTTTGCCGAACGGGATGAGCCCAAGGGTTTCGTGATGATCGAGGAGACCGGTGGCCGTCTGGTACACCGATTCGTGGAGCACGAGGTGCGCCCTATGTCGATCCACCCGTTGGTGGTCGGCACCGACGATGTTCGTTACGAAGTCCGGATCGATGATGGTCTCGGCACAATCCTCGGCTACTGCTACATCTTCACCGCCGTCTCACCTCCCGAGCCGCCCGATCCCGCCGACTACGTGTCGTATTCCTTCAACCCGATCGATCCGATCCTGGAAGACACCACGGTCATCACCCCCTTGTACCGGCTGCACTATGGGGCCAGATGGCGGCTCGACGAATTAGCCGTTTTACCGGTGGGTGGGGGTTCCGGGATGGACATGATCGACCGGTTCAAGTATCGCGAGGCCACCGATGCCACGGCCTTCGGCGGCGAGACCGAGGAGACCTGGGATACGTTCAGTTGCTTCCTCGGCCATCGGGATGGACCGGTTCGTGTTCTGCGTGAGATTCAGGGGGCCGCGAGCGGTGTCAACACGACTCAGACCGTGAGCATCTAACCCCTGATCAAGCGTGATTTTATTGGTGTTTCCTGTCACTCACTCGAAATGCCTCCGTGTGAAAAGGGAATGTGTTTTTCAAAACCGCGTGTATACGCGAAAACACGAGCATTTCGAGTACTTTTTTTACAATCCAATCAATAACCAATCAAATCACGCTTGATCGGGGGCTAGGAAGGCGCTCTTTGGGGGCGCTCACCCTCAATAATTCTGAGATTCATCTCATGGAGCAGTCGAATCGCCAGGCGTATAAGCGAGGGCATGACATGAACCAGCCCCCAGGCGCGATGTCCGAGGGCTGCGTGCGGCGTTGTTGTTGGTGTTGGTGCTGCTTAGCGGCGACGACCGCGACGATGCGTGCCGGCCAGTTCGACGAGCCCCATCATGGCGAATGCCAGGCTGCCACCACTGGCCGCTCCACACATCTCATGCGAGGTGACGATCGAGTCCGGCCCTCCGAGACTATCAACGACATCGCCGATGGGGGTGTAGTCGGACGTAGGACTCAAAACGACATCGCCGATGTGGGTCCATTTCTCTAGCCGATTACCAGAACCGTACCGTCGAAGTGGTGCCGACCGAAGTCCATGACGGACCAGGTCTTGCCGACCTGCCGAGCTCCGCGGAGGATCAGCGGCTTACGACGGGACCGGTTCTTCCACCCCAGAAGCTGTTTGCTAACGGCTCGCTTCATTGTTTATAGCCTGTAGATCAGAATCACCACTCCCATGGTCTAGGGCTATTAATGGCCACACTCCTCCCATTACACAAATCATATGCTCGTTCCGATTCAAGACATCCCCATGAGACCGGGGATAACCGGTAACATCGGAAATCCACAATCGTTGAAGAACGTGGAGTTGAGACGCAACTACCGTCCATAGCTGGAGTTGCGAAAAAGGTGTCGACAGAATCCCCCCCATTTTTTCGTCGTATTCAAAGTGGCGCACACGGTGAATCAGAATCCGAAGAAATGATCCAAGAAGTTCTAACGTTGTCCACCCACCCCGATTGGCTGTAAGTTCTTTCTGCATAGTGCCTTGTGGCGCAGTATGTGCCTGGATTTGAACGGTCGTGGATATCGTCTGTGCGGTGCGAGAGATCGGCTCTCCAAGGGCCCGGCTGAACCGGTACGCGATGGACTTTTGTGGGTGCTCTCCAAACCATCGAACAGCAAGCAGAGTTGAATCGCCGTGAACTTCGGTGGCATATTGAATGTGGGAACAAGACTTACGTCTTCGAGCCGGATGTTCAAATACTGCGTATAGAGGATTGATCGTTTTTGACGTCCCCAGTAATTCGCTCCGTCTCTCGAAGTAGCAGCCCACCTCCATCCGAAGTGATCTGCCCATCATCAATAGAGCTGGAAATGCTTCGTCGTCCGAGGGGGTGAAATGGTAACGTCTTCTGGATAGACTGTGTTTTCATAGGGCCGCGACCTCCGTGTCAAAATCCTGTATCAACCATAGTGTATTTGCGCAGATCGTGGCCATTTTCAACTTCTTTGGCGAGAAATGCGGGTTCGAGGCGTTCGTATTATTGGACACGACGCCATAATATCAGCGCAGCAAAGCCGTTTCAGCATCTTGGGATGTGATGAGAATCTCATGTGCCCTTGACACACTTGTAGGCTTCGTTTCAACATCAGCGCCGCGACAATGACACGATTGGGCTATTCGGTGTTACCATTATCTCGCGCCGTGATTTACCGTGACCCATCGTGACGGTCGCGTTGAATACAAAATTGTTGAACAGGTCCCAGATGAGTTCGACATGATTAACCGGGACTTTGGTTTCGTATAACAGGCGTACGCCGATGCGCGCAGACCAAACACCCAGCCGCTCCATCTGTGGCTCATCCATTGTCCTGGCATCAGGGGCAAGGAATGAAAGCTCAACGGCACTCGGTTCTGCACGTCGGTCGTTGATGCGAATTCGATTGCGACCAGTGAAGAACGATCGTAGCCGATCCCGCGAATCTATCATCTCATTTGCGTCGATGAAATCACGATTGGTGCGTTGGAGTGGGAGCCAGGTCTCGAGCAGTACAATGGGTATGTAGATATCGCAGCGAACGACCGTGCCATCGATGTGCAAGTCAGCGCACACCGTTTTGAAACGATCCGGTCCACAGGATTGTCCCGGTCGCTCCAGTTGTTTTTCGGACACGGAGGCCGGGATCGGTTTATCGACCGCTCGTTCGGACCAGGTGAATTCGAGCGTCTCGACGTTGCCGCGATTGGTCAATTGGATGAATCGTGCCGTTGAGTGGTTCGCAGACATCACGGACAACGCGAGGCGGGCGGGCATCGGGGCGTGATCCCCGCCGAAGAACTGCTGGAATGTCAGGAAGCGAGGCGGCGTCCCGGTCGGGTGCTCCAGCACATAAATTACCTGGATCTCTCCGAGTCGAGTGTAGTTGATCTTCGTTTCCGAGGGTTCATTCCATTCTACATCTACACATTGACCGTGCAGGCGCTCGCCGCGAGCGTTGCGGACAATGAAATGATTTAACAGATGTTGCCTGTGTTTGAGGACGGCCTCCCGGAGTGTAGAGACGGCATATCCATCCGTAACGGGACGAAGAGGATAATAGTGAACAAAGTCCTTTCCGTTGATTTCGATTCTGCTCAGGATGCGATCCTGATGTACAACTGTGGTTCCTCGGCTGAGAAGGATTGTGTGGGCCGGGGCCTGTGCTTGCAGGATGGTGGTCAGCGCGACGGCTATGATACCGAGTCGCACCGCGCGTGAAGAAACCGGGTGAAATGGATTCTCAATCGGCCACATGGATATCAATCTCCGTAAAAAACGTCCCCTCTCCCATGTCCTCAGCTATCCAAAGCAGGTGGCGAAACGGTCCGAGGGGGCCGCACTCGGCACCCGGCTTTACGGAAGAACCGTGTATGTCGCCCTGACCCAGTTCTTGGGTATGCACGACTGCCAGGAGGGTCCAGGCATCGTGTTCCCCATGCTTGAAGTCGGGCGACGGCATCACTTCGGCGTTGGAACCCCACAGGGAGAAGAATTGCGGAGCACGATTGGAGCGATGCCACGAGTAGGTGTTGATCGCCGCGATCGGCATGCTGCGCTGGAGGTCGACATAGAAGCGTCCTTCACAGTCGTACCAGACGCAGCGTTTCGTGTCGTCGTCATCCTGAGCGACGAGGCCGTCATTGAGGCGGGGTAGTGTGCCGTTAATCGCTCCGGACTGACCATGCGGCACATATTCCCCATTGCCATCGTAATAACGGAAGACGACATCATGTCCGCTGGCGTTGTCGGCATAATCGGTATTAAGCGGCGCTCCCATCGACAAATCTTCAAAGCGTGATTGCCGGTCAACCGTAACCGTTGCGATGGGAGCAACCCCTTGGAATACGGCCGCCGACGGAGCGGGATAGGTATGGCGAAATTCGACGGGCCGGCGATCCGTGAAATCGTCGTACAGTGCTTGGGCGGGGCGAACAATATCGTTCGTGTTCCGCGACATCGTCACGGCGAGGATCTTGATCCGTGGATCGTCGGGCAATGTCAGCGTCTTCGCGCCGATCGGTACATCGAAACCGTACTTGTAGAGATAGCTGAACCGGTATGCCTCATTGCCCCTGACCGGATGATGGCGATGTGTGCAGAACCAGGCGATCGGGTCGCGCTTGATGAATCCGGGCTCGATGCCAATGACCTTCCCATCACAGTGATAATCGACAACGTGGAATTCACGATCCCAGAGGCGCAGATCCCACTGGCCGACGAATCCGGTCCACGACTGCACATGCACGTCGGTTGCCTGATCGTCAATCAGGAAACGCGCGGTCGTATCCTGAGACGCGGCCGCCAGGAGATAGACGCGGTTGTGTTCGCCTTCGGGCAAATCGATTTTCTGACCGCGGCAGGACATGGCCTGTGGTTTCCCATCGCTGCCTGGGCCGAGGGTGAACAGAATACCCTCACTTGAGATCTGCGAGGGAAGCAGTTCCGCCGGAATTGTGCGGCCTTGATCGTCAAAACCACCGGTCGAACGAGCGCCATCAGAACTGGCGATACATACGTCGTAATCCAAAGCGACGGGCATGTTAGATGGCGGCTCGATCGAGACCGGCGAATTGACCAGCCGTATGGCGAAACTCCGGGGGCTGAACGGGCTGAAGTCGATCACCAGCCTTCCATTGCGAAGCACGGCATCGCCGATCCGGCGCTCCTGACCATCCACCTCATAGGCTTCAGCGATGCCGTCGTGAAACGAGACTGCCACGTCGTCCGCCCCGCGGCCCCACAACTCCTGCAATCTGATAATCGTCCACGCGCCGTGCTCGGCCTGCTTGAGAGCGCGAACGTCCACCTGCGGGGTGCTGACGCTCAGAAATTGAAATGATTTGCCCAACGCACCCTTGTGGCCATCGGTCTGGAACGAAATCAACGGCTGGTTGAGCCGCCGCCCC
>JBHHUV010000145.1:0-6995 GCA_046754005.1 Phycisphaerae bacterium
GCTCAAACCACCGAAGAACCGCAGTTCCACCACGCGGCCCAGTTGGGAATCGACCGAGTCCAATTCCGTCAAGGCATCGTCGAGCGCGATCAGATAGGCATCCCGATGATCAGACGGCTCCTTCATTTGTTCGAAGGGAATCTTGTGTGCGAGATCACCCCGCTTGGCCGCACGTCGACGCCGGGCATGGTCGATCAACAGGTAGCGCATGGCCTGGGCGGCCACTCCGAAAAACTGTGCGCGATTCTTCCAGGCACAATCGTTGCGACCCACCAGACGAATGTAGATCTCGTGAACCAGGGCAGTCGGTTGCAGCGTGTGATCATGACGTTCGTCACGCAGGTAGCGGTCTGCCAGGGAGCGCAGTTCATCGTAGACCAGCGGCAGAAGTTTGCGGGCGGCGTTGGCCTCGCCGCCGGCCAAATCCACAAGAACACGGGTCACTTCGCCTGGAGTCGTCATGCTTCTGTTGCAGTTCTAAAAAAAACTTCGTGCCTGATGATCCCAATCAAGTCGGGATTGCGCTTACAATTATAGAGGACAGATGATATCGATTCATCGACCTTTACGTCGTAATAGTCATGGCAACAAGTAGTTGCGAGAATTTACGGCCCGTGGGTGAGGTGTGTACTCGCTTTCGAGAGGCGCTATCCGCTGATTCGTTGGTCCCGAAAGCCATTCAATCCAATCCACACCCTGGTATCATTTTCTGTTGAATTGCATACGAAGAGCCGCTCTGCCCGATCAGACAACCGGCGCCAACAGGAGAACAACATGAAGTCAATACGACGATCCGCGGTTTCCACAATCTTCGCGATCGGCCAGTTTTTGAGTATCGGCCATTCCGCGATCGCGTCCGATCCGATCGTAGTCAATCCAACCGGCACATCCGGTTTTGCTTCGTTGCAGAGCGTGAACGGAATGCTCCTGTTTCAGGCGAGTGACAACCTCAATGGCCATGAACTGTGGATGAGCGACGGGACACCCACCGGCACTGTCATGATCGAAGACATCCAGCCGGGCGTCTCCGGCTCGTTCCCACGCGGGTTCACCGGATTGGGCGGATCGATCTTCTTTTCTGCCGACAACGGATCAAACGGCCACGAACTACGAATGTTCGACGTCGCGGCATCCGGCACCGCTCTCGTTCGTGACATCAACCCCGGACCCGCAGGTTCATTTACCGGCACGGGCGGCCCCATGACGATTGTCAACGGTGGGCTTCTTTTCAGGGCCTTGAACAATTCCATCGGTTATGAACTGTGGAAGAGCGATGGAACCGAGGCGGGTACCGTCCTGGTCAAAGATATCATTCCCGGTCAGGCCGGCTCCTTTCCGATCGAAATGACGAATGTCAATGGCACGGTCTTTTTCCGCGCAGACGATGGCCTTCCTGATATCAATCACCGCGAACTCTGGAGGAGTGACGGCACCGAGGCCGGTACCGTCATAGTCAAAGATATCAATCCCGGGCCCGATGCGGAGTCCGTCCCCGGATCCCTCACAAGTTTCAACACTCTTCTTATCTTTAACGCCGATGACGGAACCCATGGGCGAGAATTGTGGCGAAGCGATGGGACGGCGGCAGGCACTGTGATGATCCAGGACATCAATCCCTCGGGCCCCTCGTTTCCCGGCGGCTTTGTCCACTTCAACGGAATGCTGTTCTTCACGGCGAATGACGGAACCAACGGGGTGGCCCTCTGGAAAACCGATGGTACCAACGCCGGCACCATGTTGGTCCGTGCCCTCAACGAACCCCCGGGTAGCTCTGGTCCGAATCAGTTGACAAACGTCAATGGAACGCTGTTCTTTACGGTGACGACCTTCGGTGCCTTGTCTCATCATGAACTTTGGAAAACGGATGGAACCTCCGCGGGCACCGTCGTCGTAAAAACCTTTTCCCCGGAGTCGGCCTATCCGGCCCCCGATTTCCTGACCAACGTGAACGGAACCCTGTACTTCGCCGCCAATGATGGCATCACCGGACAGGAACTCTGGAAAAGTGACGGCACCACTGCAGGGACTGTCCTAGCGGCGGACCTGAATCCCGGTGGAGCATTCTCGTTTTCATGGCCTGAAAAAATGACGAATGTAAACGGAACACTGTTCTTCACGGCTGACGACGGCATGGGAAACAGACTCTGGGCACTCGATACATCGCTCCCCGGCGACATCGACGCCGATGGCGACGTGGATATTGACGATCTGAATGCCATCGTGAATGTCTTGATGGGTTCTGAACTCGATCCGGGCTATGCCGCCCGGGCGGACCTGAACGGGGATAACAACAACAATGGAATGGACATCCGTCCTTTCATCGACACCCTGCTCGGACCGTAGCATTACTTTTCTGCCAAAATGCCATACCTACACCCTCGACTCAATTAAGTAAGCGACTGAGGCGTCTGATGAGGACGAGGATTCTCACAGCCGCCATCGCCCCACAGACCCGGAACCGTGCCTTCGGATACGATCCTCGTTCTGATCATCGCTCCGGCTCACTTATCATCTGAACGCATCGACTTCGAGTTCGAAATGAGGGCTTGAGACGATAGTGACCGCCGGGACCATGACGGAATCCGCGGATTCGCTCGCCGGCTTCACACCGAGCAGTTTTCTTGTTTGCCACCGACTTCAGTCGGTGGTGAACGCCATCTAACAACACTCCACAACCGGCTTCAGCTGGGCTTTCAGGATTCGCACCCGGCGCTGGTGGGATCCATGTTGCCCGCCCAAATAGTCATATCCGTTACCGCTTCTACAGTCCTTTCGGCCTTGGAATGATACGCTACTCCCAATAGAATTCGACAACGATCGCCCCAATGCGATTGCGAGTAGCCGAAAGGGACCATGTCACCGCTGAAGATATTCTGGCTGACCTCAGTGATCTGTGTTTCGATCGTTGCGGGGCTGTCGCTGGTCTGGCCTGCGACACTTTGGGCATTCATCGTCATCGGGCCGCTCATCCTGCTCGGAATCTACGACAGCCTTCAGCGCGCGCACGCGGTGATCCGCAACTTCCCGGTCATCGGCCGCGCCCGGTACTGGATGGAGTCCATCCGGCCGGAAATTCAACAGTATTTCGTCGAGTCGGACACCTCCGGACGGCCATTCAGCCGCGAACTGCGCAGCGTGGTGTATCAGCGTGCGAAAGTCGCCACCGATACACGCCCCTTTGGCACCATCCGGGATCTGCACGAGGTGGGGAGTGAATGGATCGCCCACTCGCTGACGCCGAAACATCCGCCTGAAAAAAAGCCGCGCATCCTGATCGGTGAGGGACGCTGCGGTCGGCCGTATGCCGCCTCGATGCTGAACGTTTCGGCGATGAGCTTTGGCTCGCTCAGTAAGAATGCCGTTCTGGCATTGAACGGCGGCGCAAAACTCGGCGGCTTCGCCCACAACACCGGCGAGGGCGGCCTCAGCCCGTATCATCTCGAGGCCGGTGGAGATCTGATCTGGCAAATTGGAACCGGATACTTTGGCTGCCGTACCCCCGAGGGAAACTTCGATCCCGACCCATTCGCATCCAAGGCCAAGCTCGATTCGGTCAAGATGATCGAAATCAAGTTGTCGCAGGGCGCGAAGCCCGGACACGGCGGGATCCTTCCGGCTGCCAAAGTGACGCCCGAGATCGCTCAGATCCGAGGCGTCCCGTTGGGGCGGGATGTCATTTCACCCCCCTGTCACCAAGCCTTCTCCACGCCAAAGGGGTTGCTCGATTTCATCGTACAGTTGCGCGAACTGTCCGGTGGCAAACCGATCGGCTTCAAACTGTGTGTCGGATTGCCGAGTGAGTTCCTGAGCATCTGCAAGGCCATGGTCGAGACCGGGATCGTCCCCGACTTCATCACCGTTGACGGAGCGGAAGGTGGGACCGGCGCCGCACCGATGGAATTCTCCAACGCGATCGGTATGCCTCTGACGGATGGGCTTCTCTTCGCGCACAACGCGCTGCTCGGCTGCGATCTGCGAGACAAGATTCGCGTGATCTGCAGCGGCAAGATCGTGACCGGTTTCCATATGGTTCAGCGGTTAGCGATCGGCGCCGATCTATGTAATTCCGCTCGGGCCATGATGTTTGCACTCGGGTGCATCCAGGCCATCAAGTGCAACACGAATCGCTGCCCGGTCGGCGTGGCAACACAAGACCCGGACCTGGTTCGCGGTCTCGACGTGACCGACAAAAAGTACCGCGTGTTCAACTATCATAAGAACACGGTCAACAGCTTCCTGGAGATTCTCGGCGCGGCAGGACTGTCCCACCCGAACGAATTGCAACCACGACACATCCAGCGGCGTGTCAGCCCTACGGAAGTCCATGACTACGGCCGGATCTACCAATACCTCGACCCGGGTGCGTTATTGTCGTCATCGCCGCCTGTGAAAATTCCCACTTGCGAGGTCTTTTCCGAGGCATGGGACACCGCCAGCGCGGAGCGTTTCTAATCGGACGCAGTGCCAATAACCTTCCCCACGACTCATGGTCACCTCCCGGGAGCGTTATACTCCCTTATCTGGGTGTCCACGAGTCGTGGGGAAGGTCACATCAAGTCTACCGATGGTGGGCAGACTTGGATCAGTAACAATATCGGCGGGGGACAGATCGATCTCTTCGACGTCGACTTCATCGACGCGAATCGCGGCTGGGTGGCCGGTCCGTCGGGATTCATCATGCGGACGGTCGATGGCGGAGTCACATGGAACCTCATCAATGTCCCCATTGGCTCAGGCCAAGGCAGTCATTCAAAATTTGACAGCCGTTTCATCGACGCGAATGTCGGTTGGTTGATCGGCAACTTCGGCTACGCCCTCAAGACCACCGACGGCGGTATCACCAGGACGCCGGAGCCCACCGGTTTCGAAAACGATTCCACGGTGGGCTTCGATAGCATCTTCGCTGCACCGTCCGGCGACATCTGGGTGTCCGGTACCTCGGGTATCATCCTGAAGAGACCGGCGGCTTTGGTTCTCGGCGACATAAACGGCGACGGCGTCGCGGACATAAACGACGTGCCCGTCTTCGCCGCCGTGCTCGTTGGCACGGACACCGATCCGAACCGAGTCGCGGCTGCGGACATGAACAACGACGGCAATGCGGATGGGCTGGATGTGCAACCGTTTGCAAACGTCTTGGTTCCGTGATGCCGGGCAGACTTCGGCTCAATCGCTGGCATAACGCCGATTCGGTGACGCCAAACCGTTCGGCCACTTCACACCGCCAATCACCAACCGCCGACATGCTGATGATTCGGCGTGCTCGCTCATTCTGAAAGGAGAAAAACAGACTCCAGTCAAGCTGAAATGCGGCCTGACCCAACACCGGCCTTCAACGATCGTGCCGCAGTCGCAATCGCCACACATAGGGATTCGACTTCTTGAGGCAATTGATCCGCTCATCGTCCCAAGGATCAGCGACAAAATAACTTCCCGGCGGGTCCATGACAGAATCCGCGGGTTCTCTTGCCGGCTTCAGCCGGCAGTTTGTTGTTTGCCACCGACTTCAGCCGGTGGTGGACGACTTTTTTATTTCCCTCAGCCGGCTTCAGCCGGGCTTTCAGGGTTCGATCCCGACAAGGGCGGGATCCGTTCGACCCGCCCAAACTGTCACACACCCCTTCCCGGCGGTCGCAGGAGCGATACGACTACGGCCGGCCAAGGACATTTCGAAATCGGGAATTTATTGAATCTGGGTTCCCAAGCAAGCCCGACAACCCGGAACCCCCGAATCCGCCGGGCACAAGAACTCAAAACATCGTTCACGGATTCCTGCCCATGCCGACGTGCTTGCCATCCTAGGCGGATAGGACGCCGCGCCGTGCGATGGTGCTCGGTGTGACCCGGCCTGCCTTGCCGCGGGAGACGGCGGATCGATGGTTGCAATACCCCCACGCCATCGCCTCGGCGAGGGCCTCCTCACGATCAACGCCTCGGAGATGTCCAAATTGAACACTTGCATGGGCCTGTATTACCGTCCCACAGGCCTCGAACCGTGCCGTCGTATGCATTTCTGATCTCCCCGAGTAGGACTCGAACCTACAACCTAGCGGTTAACAGGCGAGATTCTGAGCCCACCGAAAAGCCTGGAAGCCCTTTATTCTCATCATCTTATCCGTTTCCACCGAATTCGCAAACTGTCGCATCTTGTCGCGTTCTGACGCGGTTAGACGCGGTATTCGAAACGCAAAACGGTAGCCAAAACGGTATTGTGCTCCCCCCCTCCCACGAACGGGATCCTCACCGCACACAATAGCAGCCTAACTCAGGTTGGACGACCGCCGGTTTGAACAACTGCACGTTGCGAGCCCGCGCAACGGTCGTGTTTCCTGGCGCTGCCCCCCCATTCCGAATACCATGCTCGCTTATCGCCCGCCGTCGCAAGCCGCACTTGAGCATCGCCGCAGCGGCGAGTGGGGATTGACGAGTGAGATGCGTGAGTCAAGTGCGTCTGAACACTGAATCGCTTCATGCGTGAACAAGCTCGTCGGGTTATGATCACGACGAGCTATGTTTTTCGTAACTCGTTGTTCTCACGTAACCTACAGTCATTCCAAGCAGTTGCAAGCCATTTCTCTAGTGTAGCGTCAACCTTGAAGTTGCGGGCTCAAGTGTGAGGAGGAACTCACCAGAAGGTTCGCCCTCTCGTTGGACGCCTTCGCAACCCGCAGAATGAAGAATGACGCATCACTAGCCGATTACCACTCATTTTGGTAACCCCCTCTTGGAGGCGTCAAGAGGCTGTCCAACTGTCGCCGACACCCTGCTCGTCGAGTGTGATTCCCCCGTCGGGGTTGCAGGGTTGACGAGGATCTGAGAAGTGTCCCCTCCGGCCACTTCGGACGGTATTGACAGATCAGGTCGATCCGTCTATCATGCAGTTAGAGTGCAGGATGGACGACAACATGTTCTACCCACGCGAAATAGGCGAGTGTTGCAAGGCGGCCGCGAAACAGTTCCCGGTGATTCTGGTCACCGGCCCACGGCAGGTCGGC
>JBHHUV010000146.1:0-6993 GCA_046754005.1 Phycisphaerae bacterium
AGTTTCGCGCGGATCTTCTCTTCAGATTGAATGCGTTTCCGATTCATATTCCTCCTTTGCGTGATCGGGGAGATGATGTGATCGAACTCTCCCATTTCTTTGTCCGTTGCAGTGCCGAACGCGTCAGCAAGCCGATTCCCGTGATCACGGATGATGTGCTCCGCGCCTTCAAGCGCTATCGCTGGGTCGGCAACGTACGGGAACTGCGGAATATCATCGAACGCGCCGTCATCCTGTGTGACAACGGACATATCAAGCCGGAACATCTTCCGATGGATATCGCCTACGGCGGCAGCGGAGTGGCGCCCCAGGAGATTTTTGGATTCGGTTTCCCCGAAACGCAGCAAAATCAGCCCGCGTTGAGGTCGCTGGATAACGCGGTGGCCAATGATGATTCGAGAATCGATACGCTCGAAGACGCCACGCGCAAACATATCATCAAGGCCTTGAATCGTTGCAACGGCAAGGTGTCCGGACAGGGAGGAGCGGCACAAATCCTGAATCTGAAGCCCAAAACGCTCGAGAGCAAGATGAGGAAACTCGGCATTCGCCGCCATTGGCGATAAGGGCCACGGACACGGGCAATGAGGCCCGTTTGGGCGGGTATCGAGACAGGCTCATCTTTCTGGTGTCGTGCCACCTGATCGAACGATTCACGCGACTTCGAATGACACTGGTATGGATCCTGCAGCATGAGATCGCGATCGTCTCGTGGATCCGATCTCTGGCTGGACACCCGCTCCGATCGCGTCGGATTCGGGGATCTGTTATCGGGCCGTTTGGCGGCATGTGACGGAATCGGATCGAGACCGACGAGTCGAGACCGGAACAAGTCTGGTGGGTGACCGACCGAAACGGCTGGCAGTCCGTTCGGGATGGACCTGGAAACGGAGCTGTAGTATGGATCAGCCTCATTCCCATAGAATGCAGGAACCATCGCTTCCGCATGCCCGAAACCGTTCTCCCAAGTGGCACCATCTCTATTTTATCCTGGCCGCCTTCGATCTGGTGACGGTGTCTTTCAGTTTGTTCGTCACACACAGTTTGATGGAAGTCTATTCATCCTCGGTCGGAACCAACCACATCTGGGCGGATCGCCTGCGCCGATACTCCCAACTGGCGCTGCTGGCGGGCGAGGTGAATGCGCCGGGGAATGACGTATTTGAAACCCCCGAAGTCGAGAGGATGTCCAAGCGTCTGTCGAAAACATACATCCGATACAGCGAGCACCTGGATTCCGCGCGTAAAGACTTGCAGGCCAACGTCCCGGCAGAGTTGAGTGCGCCACTACTGAGGGAGCTGGAGAGAGTGGAGCGGGCCATTCAGTCGATGGTCGATGCGTCGCGCATGATCTTCCACCATTTCAAGGAAGGTCGACGCGATGAGGCGGGCGCCCAGATGGCAATCATGGACAAGTGGTTCTACGAAGCCTCCAAGGCGGCCAACTCCCTGATCCAGGAGGTTCAGGAAATACAGGAAAGGCACTTCTCGGAACAGGCCGTTGTCGCCGGATCGATGCGCCGATTCGAATACCTGATTGCCGGCCTGATCGCGCTCATGGTTCTGGGGGTGACCGCCTATGGACATAAGATCAGCCGCCATGTCGAGGCGACGGCTTCCGAACGCGAACGGATGGAAGAGGCGCTCCGCATTCGGACGACGGCGATCGAGGCGGCGGGTGATGCGATCATGGTCACCAATCGCGACGGGATCATCGAATATGTCAATCCGGCGTTTACCCACGCCGTCGGATACACACCCGAGGAGGCCATCGGGTGTCAAACATCCATTTTCAAATCAGGCAAACACGACGAGGCATTCTATCAGAACCTGTGGCAGACCGTTCTCGAGGGGAAGGACTGGCATGGTGAAATGATCAATCGCCGCAAGGATGGCAGCCTGTATCCCGAAGAACTGACGATTTCTCCCGTGAAAGACGTGAAGGGGGAGGTGGTTCGCTTCATTGCCATCAAGCGTGATATTACCGTGCGCAAACGCGCGGAGGAAACCATCCGCCGCCACAGTGAGATCCTCGAGCGGATGGTGGATGAACGTACGGCGGAGCTGGAGGCTGCCAAGGAAAGGGCCGAGGCCAGCAACCGCGCCAAAAGCGCCTTCCTCGCCAACGTGTCCCACGAATTACGGACCCCGCTCCATGGGATCCTCAGTTTCGCGGGCTTCGGTATCAACAAGTACGACATTGTCGAACCGGACAAACTGCTCGGCTATTTCCGGAGAATCCATCAGAGCGGTCGGACGCTGCTCTCTCTGCTGAATGATCTCCTCGATCTGGCCAAGCTGGAGTCGGGATCGATGACCTTCGATTTCCGACAGGCCGATCTCGGTGAATTGGTGGATTCGGTCACGGAGGAATTCGGCGCCCTGGCTTCTGAACGCGAGATCCTGATCCGATCCGTCGATCCGGAATTCCATGTCGTCGCGGAACTGGATGCCGAGAAGATGAAACAGGTGATTCGCAACCTGTTGAGTAACGCCGTGAAGTTTTCACCCATCGGCGGGATCATCGAGGTGTCCATGACCCGCAAGGATCAGTCCCTGGTGATTTCCGTGCGCGATCAGGGGCCCGGCATTCCCGAAGACGAACTGGATCTGGTCTTCGACAAGTTCGTGCAGTCCAGCCGAACGAAGACCGGCGCAGGGGGAACCGGGCTGGGATTGGCCATTTGTCGTCAATTGGTCACCGCCCTGGATGGACGGATCTGGGCCGAGAACAATGCCCATTGTGGTGCGATCTTCTCGGTCGAGGTGCCGCTCTCGATGACACTGGAAACGAAGATGAAACCCGTCACGGCGGATACGAAGCACCGACTGGAGACACAGTGAACCATGTGGATCATGGATCAGAATCCGACTCCGAGAGTTTGTTTCTCAGATCGCGCATGCGCGTGTGATCCTGGGGCAGGCATGCGCAGTGGGGGGGGCTGCCCGGGCTCTGACCATGACGGAAGCGTGGTACCGCGCCACTTCCCGGCACAAGGTGTCTTGTACGCCTTGTAGGGGGGGAGAATGAGTTCGACTCGCATATTCGTATTGAGAAGCCTCTTGTGGATCCAGATCATCAGCGCCGTCGCTGCGCTGGTGATCGCTTCCTCCGTTGTGTCCAGCAATCACAGACATCGCGAAACGGTCGAGGAACAGGTTCGCGCGCGCCATCGTCTCAAGCTGGTGGCCGCCAGGGAGCATGTCGAAAAGTACGTCGCCCAGATCCAGCTTTGCCTGCGATCCATGAGCCTGTATCCGCATCTGTTCAACATCAACGAGGATACGACCCGTTATCTACAGGCATTGTACGACGCGAACTACGATCAACACAATTTGTCCGAGATATACGTCCTGAAACCCGACTTTCAAGGAATACGCCGGCCATACCGCACCTTTGAGCGGGGCGATGAAGACCATGAGGTGGAAGAACTTCATTCACTGGAACGGGAAGAGGAAGAATACGCCGTCCAGGTCAGGCAGATACAACGGTTTTCGAACGACCCATCACTGAACGCGTTGATCAGTGAACCGGTTGAATTGTGCGTCGGGGAGGCCGGTCGTGTCTTTTCCGTTCCAATTCGCGGGGGCGAGAGACTGGAAGGGATCGTAGCGGGCATGATTCCCTGTCGCGTGATATCCGATGTCCTGGGGGACAATAACTTCGGTGATATCGTGTTGATGGCGAATGATTCCGGTAGCGCCATCACCTCGAAGAACTTTCCGGACACCATGAAGTCCTGGTTCCATGAACGATTCAGCCGGGAGGGCGTGCGTACTTTTTTTCAGAATCGAGCCGGTTTGTTTCAGGCGAATCAATATCGGGTGTTATCCTCTCAGATTTCCATACCCGGAGACCTGAGTTGGCGAATCGCGCTGCTCTATGATGAGGAGGCCGCGTTGCGGGAGAGCGGCATCTCCAGCGATCTCGAGGGCTGGAGCGCCGCGGTGGTTGTCTTCCTGCTGGGCGGTGCGGTGGTCATCTTGTGCAGAGTCAGTCAGGCGGTCCTCAAGGCGCGCGAGGAGGCGGACGAACGGGCCGGCGAACTGAGGGACAAGGAAGGACGTCTTCGTTCCATTTTGGACACCGCCGCGGAAGGCATCATTATCATCAACGAAAAGGGAATCATCGAATCTTACAATCACGCCGCGATGAATATGTTCGGCTGGACGGCGGAAGAAGCCATTGGAAAGAATGTCGCCCTGCTGGCGCCCCCTCCTTTTGCGAAAGAACACGACTCGTATATTGCTCGTTATCTCGAGACCGGTGAGCGTCACATTATCGGCCGCGGGCGAGAGGAGGTCGGGCTGCACAAGGATGGCACGACCTTTCCGATGTATCTCTCCGTCAGCGAGGTCCGCCTGGGAGATCGACGTGTGTTCACGGGCATTGCACGCGACATCACGGAAGTCAAACACGCCGAGGAGACCATTCGAAAACACAACGAGATCCTCGAGCACAGAGTCGAAGCACGTACGGCCGAACTCGAGGCCGCCAAGGAAAAGGCGGAGGCGAGCAACCGTGCCAAGAGCACTTTTCTGGCCAATGTCTCACACGAACTGCGCACTCCACTGCATGGTATCCTCAGCTTCGCGGGCTTCGGCATCAACAAATATACATCCGTGGAACCGAAGAAATTACACGATTATTTCCAGATGATCCACCAGAGTGGCCATACACTCCTTTCATTGCTGAACGACCTGCTGGATCTGGCCAAGCTCGAATCCGGCACGATGACCTTCGATTATCGGAAGTCCGAACTCGGCGAGTTGATCCACTCCGTGACAAAAGAATTCGCCGCCCTGGCTTCAGAGCGGAAAATCATGATTCGTTGTGTCGGACCCATGTCCCGAGTCGTGTTGGAGCTGGATCCGGAACGGACGAAGCAGGTCATTCGCAATCTGCTGAGTAATGCCGTCAAGTTCTCACCCATCGGCGGCACGATCGAAGTGGGAATGAACGCGGCGAACGGATCCGCCGTCGTCTCGGTGGGCGACCATGGGCCGGGGATTCCACCCGATGAGTTGGACCTGGTTTTCGACAAATTCGTACAGTCGAGCAAAACCAGGACCGGCGCGGGCGGCACCGGTCTGGGCCTGGCAATCTGTCGGCAGATGATCACGGCTCAAAAGGGACGCATATGGGCCGAGAACAACACCAATGGCGGGGCCTTGTTCCGATTTGAATTACCGATAACTCCAACAAATGGCGCCCGTGTGGACTCGGTGCCGTCGGATGGGAAAGATAGAATAGAGTCGGGGATACTGGATCGTTCTGGGGGCGATTGAGTTTTTCCCCGCGCGATCGCATTGTAGAAAGGAAAGAATCGTGGAACCGAAAAGCAAAATCCTGGCTGTGGACGATAGCCCGACCAATGTCGCGGTCATGCAGGAAATGTTGGGAGAAGAGTACACGCTGAAGACGGCGGCCTCGGGCGAGGAAGCACTGGAGATCGCAAACGATTTCCGACCGGACATCACCCTGCTCGACATCATGATGCCCGGCATCGACGGCTACGAGGTCTGCCGAAGGATGCGCGCGACGCCCTCCCTTCGCCAGACGAAGATCATCATGGTCTCGGCCAAGGCACTCGTCTCCGAGCGGCTCGAAGGCTATGCGGCCGGCGCGGATGATTACATCACCAAGCCGTTCGCGGAGGATGAACTACAGGCCAAGATCCGGGTCTACTTGCGTTTGAAGAATGTCGAGGAGGTGGACCAGCTCAAGAACGGCGTGGTCTCACTGCTCGGACATGAAATGCGCAGCCAGATCAACGGCATCCTGCTTCCGACCACGTTGCTCATGTCCGACGAAGACATGGCGGGTGTCGAGCGAAAGATGCTCGCCGACATGGTCTATCGGAACATCAAGCGCCTGCACGGGCTGCTGGAGGACATCGTCGGCGAACAGCGCCACAATGCCGAGCGACGTGATGGAGCGACCGCACCGCTCCGGGAAAGACTCGAACAATCGCGCGTGCTCTGATCTGTGCAGGGTGTGCATCCCACGCATCTCACCAGGGGTCTTCCCGGCAGTTCGATCCGAAGGCACACGGGCCTTCCGTGCGCGCTAGCAGAGAGAGAACTGCGATATCCTGAATAGTATTCAGTATCATCAGTAGTATACCACCTGGACATTGCGGTACGATAGCAGGAACGGACGGCTCGGCCAACGGAACCCCGAGCATCTGTCCATCAATCGGATCGATCCACTTCATTCATCATGGCCCTTATCAGGGCCAGTCCATCGGTCTCTCTAGCCGTATGCGTTAGCCAATTCATCAATTGAGAATCCCTATATCTAAGGAATTACTGCGTTCTGACATTCGGATCATGGGTTTTCCCTGTTCGACGCGTGTATTCGGTTATTCATCATCCCGATCGAAGTCCTCGCCATATCTCTTTTCATGGCAACGGCTTGTGACGTCATCCCTCGGGGAGCGGTCCGAATTAGACGCGTTGGCAGGCAACGTGCCAGTTTCGAGCGCTGCCGGATTTTGGAAATCGGGTCTGGTCGTGATCGACCAACTGTGGAAACAAGCAACCATAGCTTGGAGGGGTAACGCCGATGTCAATATGCACCGATAACATGGGCCAATCCAGGAATCACCTCGCATTCCTCTTGGCAGTCTGCCTTCTAACCCTCGCCGGAACCCCGGTCGCACTGGCACAACCGTCCGGTGGCGTCTGTAGCCGGACCATCACCGCCGATGTGGTCGCGTTGGATCAGGCGTTCTTCTGGAACCGCCTGGGCGTGGCGCAGCCGCAGGGGATGATCTTCGCACTTCTCGAAGACGTCGTCGGTCTCGACGGCGGGGCCCCCTCGGCCGGCAATGCCCGGCTTCGGGACGGTAAGCGACCCCGCCCCATGGTGCTGCGATTGAATATGGGCGATTGTCTCGAGGTTCACTTCCAGAACTTCCTCAGCGCCACCCGGGTCGATAATGCCCAGCCGTCCACGCGAACGGCCGGTGTCCACGTGGTGGGGATGCA
>JBHHUV010000147.1:0-6974 GCA_046754005.1 Phycisphaerae bacterium
ATCCAGTCGGCACCCTTCCAGATTCCCGTGACGCTGGGCAGAGCGGGCCTGGGATCGTTGACGAAGCACTTGATCCAGAGGCGATGGTTGTGGGTGAGCGAGAGGAGTGAATAGATCACGCCGTAGCGATCGGTGGCGTCGGGGAAGTTGAGATAGTCCACGCAGGTCAGGTCGCAGAGCTGCTCGAACCGTGTCGTCGCGTCGTCCCGGAGGAAGCGCAGCAGGTCGAGGAGATTCTCGGGCGCGATGCGGAGGTACATCTGATCGCCCGGCTCCGTGCCGCGCGTCAGAAGCGGTTTCGCCTCGAACGTGATACCGGGAAACTTTTTTCGTAACGCATCTACGATTGTATTGATATCGGCCATGACGATCGCTCGCTCCTACGATTGTGGGCTGCCGGCTGCGACGTTGACTTGGACCGTCGGCTCGATGGTGAGGCCAAGGCCCTTGCCGCGCTCGGCGCTGGGGCGGATGCCATCTCGCTCGACCTTCCGCTGGATCGCCATGACGCCCTCGATGAGCGTCTCCGGTCGGGGGGGGCAGCCGGGGACGTAGACATCGACCGGGATGAATTGATCAACGCCCTGGACGACGGCGTAGGTATCGAAGACGCCGCCGGTCGAGGCGCAGGCCCCCATGGAGATGACCCACTTGGGTTCGGTGATCTGCCGGTAGATCCGCTGTAGGACCGGCATCATCTTGATCGCGACGCGACCGGCGCAGATGAGCAGGTCGCTCTGGCGGGGGCTGAAGCGCATAACCTCGGCACCGAAGCGGGCGAGATCGTATCGGCTGGAGGCGGTTGCCATCAGCTCGATGCCGCAGCAGGCGGTGGCGAAGGGGAGTGGCCAGAGGGAGTGCTTGCGTGCCCAGTTGATGCCGTTGGCTCGGAAGAATGAGACCAGTTCGTCGAGGCGGGTGGTGAGGAGGTCGCCTTCGCCCATGGAATGCGGATCGTGATCGTATTTCGTCATGGCTTGGTCTCGGCCTCCCCGTCTGCTTGTATCTTAGTGTGCATGGGCGGTGGTGTCAGTCATAGTTGAGGATTCCCTTGCCCCACTCGTATAGAAACCCGAGGGTGAGGATGGTGAAGAAGATGAACATGACCCAGAAGAGGAAGGCTGCCTGAGGCGCGAGGGCGCCGCCGCTCTTGGCGTCGATGAAGGCCACCGCCCAGGGGTAGAGGAACACGAGTTCGACGTCGAAGATGAGGAACATGACGGCGACGAGGTAGAACTTGACGTTGAACCTTCGGCGGGCGTCGCCGATTGTTTCCATTCCGGCTTCGTAGGTGTCGTCTTTCAGATGGCCCTTGCGTTGGGCCTTGGGGAGGGTGTGGGTGATGAGGAGGATGACGGCGCCGACGAGGACTGTGAGGCCGATCAGGACGGCGATCGGGCCGTAGCCGAGGTTCGGGATGGCGGCCAACAGGAGAAGATCGAATTGAAAGTCCATCAGTCAGACCCCTGAATCAACCCGCGAATCGTGCGGGTCGGGAACCCATTGCCCCCATGCCGTGGACACTCTATCCCGCACTGGTATTTGCTGCAACATCCGATCGTCCGTGAGGATGGTGGAGGGTCCATGACAATACAGTCGGAACTTGTTTGTGGGATCGTGCCTTGACAGTGCCACCCTTCGTGTGGTCTGCACAGCGGATCCTACGGGGTTTCATCGTGCCGGTGGGATGAGGAATAGGAGGATCGCCGTGGCGATGAGGGCGATTGTGCTGAGGATCAGCGATGCGATGATCTTCCGTCGGCGGCGTTTGGACCGCCAGTACGTCAGGCTATCGGCTATCAGCGGGAGGGCTTCCAGCCGGTGTTGCATGTCGGTGCCGTTGTCGTCGGCGATCTCGATCTGTACTCCGAGGGTCTTCCAGCGGTCTATCCGGGCATTCCCATCCCAGATCGCCGTAAGGAGTGTTTCGAAACTTGGGAAGATGACGCGATCGAAATGACCGGCACAGAGCTCGGCGTTGAGGTCGTCGTCGTCCTTGGGGAGAAAATGGACCGTCTCCGTCTGACCGTTCACGTCCAGATAGGCCATGAGCGCCGCCCGCTCTGGATCGTTTTCCGGCCCACGGACCGCGCATCGGCCCGAACCTTCCTTGGCAGGGTTGTTTGACATTACGGCCCACCGTAGTAATGGGAGACGAAGGCTGTCAAGATGGCCAGACCGATCAGTCCGACGACGCCGGCAAACGGGAAGATGCTGGCACCGGTGAGCCAGGCGGGTCCGCGATAGCGTGTGAATGGTCGGGCGCCCATGATCATGAGGATGCCGCCGGCGTGGAGACCGATGGGGAGCCAGAGGGTGTGGGTTTGTTGAAAGGCGATACAGAGGAGGCAACCGAGCATGAGGTGGCCGAGGATCGTCCAGCGGCGTTTGACGCTTCGGACATAGTGGGCGGCGGCGAAGATGAGGATCGAAATCGTGAGCGCGGCGTGCGGCTGGAGCCACGACGTTTTCATCAGGTCGGCCATGACGACGCCTCGGAACAGGAGTTCCTCGACGGTCGCTCCGAGGAGTGCGGTGGGGAGGAGAAGAATCAGTCGGCGGATCCATCGGCTTCGGGATTGGTGGACGTGGACGACGAGGCGATCCGTCGCGATCCAGGCGGCATAGAGTGCGCAGAGAAAGAGAATCGACGCCGCCGCGCCGTGTAGGCCCTGCCACATCGCGGGGGTTCCTGGAAGGAGATGGGTGTAGTATTCGTAGATTGGTTGTCCGCGGCAGGGGGGGTAGGCCAGGATGACCGACAGCAGGGCGAGTTGGGTGATGATCCGACCGATGGTTCGGACGGAGCGTGGGGCGTCGCCGGAGTCTATCCGCCAGCGCACGGGCAGGCCGTGGTGACGCAGCAGGATCGTTTGGGCTGCCCACATCACGATGGGTACGCATATCAACAGGGCCAATGCTGTCACGTTTCTTGCCTCAACTATTCATCCCTGTGTACTTTTCATCGCCTAGGAAGACGCGGGTCCAGCGGTTGTCGGCCCATTGGAACCAGGCCTCGGGGTTGGATTGGATGAACTTCGTGAAGCCGTCGGCCCAGGTCTGCATGGCGCGGCGGATTGCCTCCTTGCGGCCGCCGTCGGCTCTGGGCAGCATCTTTAGCTCGATCGGATCCTTGATGTACAGGATTTGAGTTGTGCCCTCAAAGCGGGCAAACATCGGGATGAAGGGGACCTCCGCGAGCATGGCCAGTGAGGCGGGGCCGGATGGGAGGGCGATGGAACGATTCAGCCATCGCACCGGGGTTCCTTCCGTGATTCGCTGGGCGATGTCCGGGGTGATTGCCAGGACGCGACCGGCCCGCAGGGCTTCTACGCAGATAGCGGCGCGGCTCGTGGGGTTGGCCGCGTCGGGGGGTTCGATGATGACGCCGAGACCGGTTGCCTCGCACCAGGCGCGCTTCATTTGCAGGCGGCGTTGATCGGGCGACCAGCGGAGGTAGATGTCTATCGGGACCGCTTGGCTCAGTCGGGCCATCGAGACCAGGAAATTGCAGCAGTGTGCCGGGGCCAGGACGGCGCCGCGACCGGCGCGGGTTGCCTCTCGTAGTGTGTCTACGGTGGTGTCCAGGGCGATCTCCTGATCGGCGAGGCGTGCGATGGCGCCGGGATGCCTTGCCAGTTTGAAGATTCGGATTCCGTTTGAGAGGTGGCGGGCGATGTGTTGGAAATAGTTTTGATACACGCTCGGCTGAAATACGCCCGCTGCTTGCATATTGGTTTTGATGGTTCGCGCCAGGATCGGGGTTATTGGTCCGCCGTGGGTGAGACACCACTGCATGCAATCGACCATCGGCTCGGGGGTCAGTGGTGCCAGTCTCCATCCGGCGTGAATCGCACCCGCCGTGAAGCGGCGTCGGATGTTTCGTAATAAACCCATCGTTGGTCTTTCTTGTGCGTCGTTTGCCGGGGGGTGGCTCGTATCGCATGGCCACCCATCCGGCATCGCAATTTATCGTGCATGGCGGTGTATGATTGTGCGATGTTGATGACGTTTGAGGGTAACCTAAATGAACCTGCGGGTTTTCGCGAAGGGTATGAGTTTGTGCAGCGGATCCGACTAGAGCCGTGATCGTTTCATGAAAGCCCGGCTGAAGCCGGCTGAGGGGAGCAGTGAATGGCGTCCACCACCGACTGAAGTCGGTGGCAAACAATCAAACTGCCCGGCGGAAGTCGGCAAGAGAATCCGCGAATTCTGTCATGGACCCGGTCACTCGGCACCGGCAAGCGGAGCTTGCCGGTGGCACCCGGAGAGCCGGATGGTTACGCGGCTCGATCCGGCTGGGCCGTGTAAGCATGGCACTCGGCACGCGACAACCGGGTCGTGCGATCAGCAGATGGGTCTGATGACCCATCCTACTGTCCTCGGCAACTTATTCGACAATCACGCGCATTCACATCATTATGTCAGTCCAACTGAAAAGGAGATCCTTATGCCGCGAATGATTCGGTCTATCCTCGTCCTGGGTGCGATGCTCTCTTCCGTGACCGTTGCGTTGGGAGATACGCATCCCTTTTCCGTTCATGACATGCTGGCGATGGATCGGATCAGCGATCCGCAGGTGTCGCCCGATGGATCGCTTGTCGTCTTTGTCGTTCGGGAGACTGATCTGGAGGCGGACCGGGGGCGGACCGATCTCTGGCTGATTGATATTGACGGCTCGCATCTTCGGCGGTTGACGTCCCATCCCGCCTCGGACGGCAACGCGCGCTGGATGCCCGACGGGAGTGCGATCCTGTTCCTCTCCGGTCGATCCGGTTCTTCACAGGTGTGGCGGATTCCAGTCGACGGCGGCGAGGCGCAACAGGTTACGCATCAGCCGCTCGATGTGGGGAACCTGTTGATCTCCCCGAAGGGAAAACACATCGCCTTTACAATGGACGTCTTTATTGATTGCAAGACGCCGGCCGATACGAAGGCTCGCCTTGACGAGATCGCGGGCCGAAAGTCTACCGGCCGGATTTATGACGGTCTATTCATCCGCCATTGGGACACGTGGAAGGACGGTCGGCGCTCACACCTGTTTTCCATGGCGTTGAACCAAGGCGATGACGAGCGGGTTCTGGATGTGATGAGGGGGATGGATGCCGACACGCCGGCCAAACCCTTCGGCGGGCCCGGCGAGATCACCTTTACCCCCGATGGCTCGGGGCTGGTCTTTACCGCACGCGTCGCCGGTCGGGAGGAGGCGTGGTCCACGAACTTCGATTTGTTCGCGGTACCGACCGATCGATCGTCTCGGCCGCGCTGCCTGACGAAGTCGAACCCGGCGTGGGACACGAACCCCGTCTTCTCGCCCGACGGGAAGACGCTGGCCTATCGGGCGATGAAGCGGGCGGGGTATGAATCGGATCGGATGCGGATCGTGTTGCGGAACTGGCGGACGGGGCAAATCCGCGTGCTGACCGAGGATTGGGACCGATCGGCCGGTTCGATCACGTGGTCTTCGGATGGGGGGACGCTATACACGACTGCGTCGAACCTGGGTCAGCGATCACTCTTTGCGATCGACGCGGAAACGGGTGAGGCTCGGGTTGTCGTGGAGCAGGGGAACGTGGGGAGCGTGGGCGTTGCGGGAGATCGCATTTTGTATGGCCTTGATCATCTGCAATCTCCGGTCGAGCTTAATACCGTCGCGCCGGATGGTAAAGACGCTCGGGCGATTACGCACATCAACGATGAGACGGTCGCTGCTGCCCGGATGGGGGATTTTGAACAGTTTACGTTTGCCGGCTGGAAGGGCGAGACGGTTCATGGGTATGTGGTCAAGCCGGTGGATTTTGATCCGAAGCAGAAATATCCGGTGGCCTTTCTCATTCACGGCGGTCCGCAGGGATCGTTCGGCAACCATTTTCACTATCGCTGGAATCCGCAGGCCTATGCCGGGGCGGGCTATGCCGCGGTGATGGTCGATTTTCACGGATCGACCGGCTACGGGCAGGCGTTTTGCGACTCGATCCGGGGGGACTGGGGGGGCAAGCCGCTCGTTGATCTGCAAAAAGGATTGGCCGCGGCGCTGGATCAATACAAGTGGATGAATCCCCGGCGTGTCTCGGCGTTGGGGGCCTCTTTTGGCGGCTATATGATCAACTGGATCGAGGGGAACTGGTCCGATCGGTTTCGTTGCCTCGTCAACCATGATGGGAATTTAGACGAGCGGATGGCCTACTTCGACACCGAGGAGCTCTGGTTCCCCGAGTGGGACCATCGGGGGACGCCGTGGGACAACCCGTCGGGGTACGAGGCGCACAACCCGATCAACTTTGTGAAGAACTGGAAAACGCCGATGCTGGTGATTCATGGGGGGCGGGACTATCGCGTGGTGGATACTCAGGGGATGTCCACGTTTACCGTTCTGCAACGGCTGGGGATTCCCAGTCGGTTTTTGTATTATCCCGATGAGAGCCACTGGGTATTGAAACCCGCGAATAGTATTCAATGGCATGAGACCGTGATCGCGTGGTTGGATCGGTGGACGAAACGGGATTAAACGTCGAAACGTCAAAACGTCAAAATAACAGCAACAAAAACAAAAATAACAACAACAACAAAACAACAACAAAACAATAAAAACACAAGGACGAACCAGATAGGACAACGTGGGTGTTCTGGTTTGGGATGGGGTTTTCCAATTGTGATTTGGGGATTGGGGTGGTTCCCGTTCTCAGGTGCTCGGTGCTCGGATTGGACTTGGTTGTTGGTCCTTCCGTGTGTGGCGACCGGGACGTGGATGGATGGTGTTCGGTTGATCCACACGATCAACAGATGGGTCTGATGACCCATCCTACTCGCTACGTTGCTGCGCTCGGTGATTTGGTCCGCACAGCGGACTCTACGTTGCTTGGTGCCCAGCATGCTTACCCGTCCCGATACGGCCGGGACGTGTAAGCATGGCACCCAATACGGGTCCATGACAGTTCAGGCGGGATCTTGTCGGAGCACAGTCCGGCATAATC